>JAAZUZ010000135.1 GCA_018623875.1 Synechococcus sp. HW_metabat.21 | reverse complement strand
GCTGCCAAAGCCCACTCGCTCGGCGATGGCGGGGGCGTGCACCCAGAGGCGCTGACCGTTCTCCAGGGGCTCCAAGGAAACCGCGGGAAGGAGTGGTGCATCGGCGCTGCCCCACAGCTGCAGCAGCAGGGTGGGCAACGCGGTGAGGTCATCCCGGTTTTTGAGGTCGGGGGTCTTGGCGCTGGCTTTGGGCGCCGCCGGCAGCTCCCGCAGGCCGTGCTTGGTCAGCAAGAGGTCCAAGTCGGCCTTCGGACCAGCGTTGACCGCCAGGCTGCGGGCCACGTGCCCCTCAGGGGGAAGTTGGCCGACGGGGTAGCGGTCCAACTTGACTTCCACCACGGCTTCAGTGGCGGGTTTGAGGTGTTCGCTATCGCCGGCCGGCAGGTTGATGGCGGTCAGCAGGCGATCGTCCAGCGGGACCGCAACGAGGTTGTCGTTCTGCTGCTCCACCTGCGCCAGCAGGCTGGTGGTGTTGCGCTGCAGGATGCACTGCACGCCCCCTTCGGGCGAGCGACGGCGCCCCCCCTCACGGGTGACCCGCACCAGAACCCGGTCACCGTTCCAGGCGTGGTTGAGCTGGTTGTCGCGGATATAGATGTCCTCGCCGCCGTCCTCACGCAAGGCAAAACAGAAGCCCTTGCTGCTGCAACGCAGTCGGGCTTCGATCAGCCCCTCGTCTTCGACACGGCTGATGCCGTCATCACCCTCCTCAAGCACGCCGACCCGGGAGAGGGCGGTGAGAGCGATGCGGAGCTGCTCCTTATCGGCCTTAGTCGTCAGGCCGAGACCTTTTTCAAGCTTGCTGAGGCTGAGGGGCTCCTGTTGCGGGAGCTGCTCGATGAGGTCCGCGACCGTGAACTTCATGGCTGTTGGGGAGGGCTTCTGCGGAGCGGACAAGCCCAAGGGTGGTGGAGGTTCTGCGTGCTGCAGCGATCACTCGAAGACGGCCAACGCCTTCAAGCACAGCTGTAACAGCTCCATCCTACTGAGCTGTTTGGCTAGGCGTCCTCTGAGGCGTCGGCGGCGGGCTCGTCGCCCTCGTCTTGACCGGCTTTGAGCAGGAGCCGGCCTCCAATCACCAGGAAGCCAACGGAAGCAGCCAACTGCAGGGCGTCCGTGGGGATGACAGCCGAGAGGGATCCGCCAGCTCCAGCGCCGAGCAGGCTGGCTAGGACGAGGGCTGAGGCACTGCCAGCAAAGACCGCTCCGCTGCGGTTCGAGGTGCCGCTGATCGTGACGATCGCCAGTTGGGTTTTGTCCCCGAGTTCAGCGAGGAAGACCGTCAGAAAGGTGGAGGCCAGAAGAGGGAGCTGCATGGCGATCAGGCCAGGGGAAACATGCTGACGGCGGCTTGCCTGCCCAGCCAGAGGCCAAGGCCAATCATCAAGATGCCGGCTAAGCGCTCGAGTTGACCAGGGGGCAGGACCCGGGACAGCCAGCGGCCGAGCACCACCCCCACCAGGCTCGAGCTGATCAGGGCCAGTGAGGCTCCGATAAAGACCAGCACCGGTCGACCGGATTCAGCTGAGAGCAGCAGTGCGGCCAGCTGGGTCTTGTCACCCAGTTCCGCCAGGAAGACCGTGGTGAAGGTTGTGAGGAAGACGGCGCCAAAGCTGGCGGCTTGGTCCTCTTTTTTGGGTTGGGGACTGTCGCTGCTCGGGGCGGACTCAGGCATCAGGGCTGGCGATCGTTGTCTGCAGCGGGCTGGCGGATCGCCTGCTCGAAACGCTTCATCACCATGCCACGACCACCGTGTTCGCAGCGGATCTGCTGCCGGCAACAGGCAATCGCAAAGTCGTTGGCCTCCTCCGCTGGCACCTCAAACAACTGGGCCAGGTTCTCCACACGGCAGAACACGGGCCGCTCCTCATAAATCCGGCACGAACTGGAGCCAGTGTCGAAGTGAATGCACCAGCCATCGGGCCCCACCATCGAGAGGTAGAGCTCTTGCTGCTCTGCGTCCAGGGCCTCCAGGGCCTCATTGCGTTCCCCGGGGTCCAGGCGACAGCAGGATCCGCAGCCGCTAATGCAGCGCCATTGCAGGGTCTCAGCCATCGATGAATCTCCTGGTGCTGTGACAACCCGTCACAGGAGCGATCCCCGCTCCATCGGGGCGGGCCCCTCTCCTTTTAGGCTGCATCAAACACGTGCAGCTCCCGAGCCGTTCTCCCATGGGAATCGACTTCCACCTGATCGCCAACTTCGCTGCTCTGTTCCTGATCACCCTGGTGGGCCCAGCTGTGATCTTCATCCTCTTCTACCGCCGCGGCGCCCTCTGATCCCAAGAGGCTTTTGAGCTTTGAAAGCCCCCAGGACGGCTGCCGTCCTGGGGGCTTTGTCTTGGTCAGGCCGCCAGTCCCATCGCGCGAGCCGCATCCTGCACGAGAGCTTTGACGTAGGGATGATCCGCCTTTGGGTGGTCGATCTGGAGGTTGTCCGGACCGCCCCGCTGGGCTTCGCCGCGTAATTCCTCACCGTTGGCGTTGCGGATGACCACCGCGTTGCCGTCTCGCCGCACCCAATAGCTGCGCTGCTGGTGCTGCAGCACCAGGGCCTCCCCGCTGCTGGGGCGGATGCCCACCAGCTCGAGCTGCAGCGTTTCCTGGCCATTCCAGCGGTTCAGCCTGAGGTGATAGGCCACATCCACCTGCTTGGGCAGGTGGTGGCCAATGGCCCCCCAGCGCCAGGCAATGGCCCGCACCCGCGCCTCACCTTGGCGCAGGGTCAGTTGCAGGTGTCCCCCCCGCAGTTCCCGCTGTTGGCTGATGGTGCAGCCGCAGCTCCAGAACAGCGGGGTGGGATTGCCAATGCCAAAGGGCTCCAGCCGCTGCAGTTCGCGCCACAGGGGCCGGTTGATCTCCTTGAGCTGCAGCAGCGCTTCCGGCATGACCAGCTGCAGGCCTTCCCGTTCCCGCCAGGCCTGCGCCAGGCCATTCAAACGTTCATGCAGGGCTGTGACCTGATCCGCCTTCACCGTGAATCCCCCGGCGGCCGGATGACCACCGAAGCGCTCCAGCAGGTCGCCGCAGGCCTGTAGGGCGGCATCTACGGCAAAGCCCTTGGGGGCTCGTACGGACGCACGCATCCGCCCATCCCCCTCGGCAGCCAGCAGGGCAACGGGGGCACCGAAATGCTCCACCAGCCGAGCCGCGACGATGCCGATCACCCCATGGTGCCAATGGCTCTGGGCAAGGAGCAGGAACGGACTGCGCTGCTCGCCATCGGCCTCGGCTAGGGCCCGTGCCTCCGCCTCAATCGCATCACAGAGTTCGCGGCGCTGGCGGTTCAGGCTTTCGCATTCCCGGGCGAGCTCGAGGGCCTGTTCCGTGTCATCCGTAGTCAGCAGATCCACCACCAGGCGCGGATCACCGAGTCGTCCGACGGCATTGATGCGCGGTGCCAGTTGGAAGCCAACGGCCCCTGCATCGATCGGGGCGTCGTCCAGACCGGCCACCTGCTGCAGGGCCTGCAGGCCTGGAAGGGGGCTGTCCTTGAGCCGCGGTAAACCGTCCATCAACCAGCGACGGTTGACCCCCTGAAGCGGAGCCATGTCCGCGATGGTGCCGATGCAGAAGAGGTCCAGGGCCATGGCCAGAGCCTTCGCGGAGCGACTGGCCTTGGCGAGGGCGCCCGCCAGGACATAGGCGATGCCGACGCCGGCCAGCCCCCGGTAGGGCGAGCCCTCGGGGGTGCAGTGGGGGTGCAACAGGGCGCTCAGGGGTGGCCGTTGCTCCGGGATGGTGTGGTGATCGGTGACGATCACCTCCAAGCCGAGCTCCTGGGCGCGCTCGAGGGCCTCCCGGGCAGAGACACCGTTGTCGACGGTGACTAGCAGCCGGATTCCGTCGTCCGCAAGCTCCTCCACCATCGAGACGTTCAGGCCATAGCCATCGGCCTGGCGGCTGGGAATGGCCGCTTGGGGTTGGGCCCCCAACTGCTGCAGAACGCCGATGAGGAGCGCCGTGCTGGTCATGCCATCGGCGTCGTAGTCGCCGCAGATCGCCAGGCGCTCGTTGGTTTTGCAGGCCTGCTTAAGGCGCTTGACCGCCAGGCCTAAGTCGGGGAAATGCTGCTTGGGGTCGGGGGCTTCGTCGGGATCGAGTAGCGCTTCGATCGCCTCGGCGCTGCCGAAGCCGCGCCGGGTCAGCAGGGCGAGAACGGGTTCCGAGAGCCCCAACCGCTGCATCTCCCCGGGGAGCGCCTCGAGGTCCACCGCGGCGGGGAGTTGCCAGTTCTGCTGGAGACGCTGCTCCAACAGGCGTTGCTCTGGAGACTCGAGGAGCACGCCTGCGGTTCGTCGGATTCCATTGTGTGCCGTGGCAAGACCCTGTCGAGGCACCACCGTCCAGCTCCCTTAGCCTCACCCCAGCAGTCCGCCGCTCCGTGTCGCGATTGGCCCCCGAGGCGCTCCTGTGGGATGTGGACGGCACCCTGGCTGAGACGGAGCTGGATGGGCACCGTTTGGCCTTCAATCGCGCCATGGCTGAGGCGGGGCTGCCTTGGCAATGGGACCCCTCCCTCTATCTGACCTTGCTCCAGGTGACCGGCGGCCGTGAGCGCATGGCGGTCTTTCTCGAGCAAGCGGAAGGTCAGCGCCCGAGTGAGGATCGCTTGGAGGCCCTCCAGTGCGCCAAGCAGCGCCACTACAGCGAGCTGGTGGCGGCTGGTGAGATCCGCCTGCGGCCTGGTGTCTTGCGGCTGATGGGGGCCGCCGCAGCGGCCGGAGTGCGGCAGGCCATCGTGACCACCAGTGGCCGCTCCGCCGTAGAGGCCCTGCTCTCACGCCAGCTGCCCCAGCACCAGGACTGGTTGGAGTTTTGGGTCTGCGGGGAAGACGTCGCGGCCAAAAAACCCGACCCCCAGGGCTATCGCCGTGCCCTCGAGC
>JAAZUZ010000134.1 GCA_018623875.1 Synechococcus sp. HW_metabat.21 | reverse complement strand
GGCTGGTGAATGGCTGGGGATTGCCGCTGGTGGACTCCTGCTGATCACCGTGGTGGCGTTTGTGGCGCGCTGGGGCTTTCGCTTTCGCCTCGTGGGCGTCACCAGCTTCACCGTGTTGCTCTCGCTCTCCTGCCTGGCCTTCGCGGTGAGCTATGCCCCCAGGCTTCTCGTCGATGGTGCCGTCAGCGTTCCGGTGGTGTTCGACAACGGCTCCGACCTAGTCGTCGCCGCCGCCCCAGCTGATCTGGCCGCTGAGACCTTTGGCCCGAGCGTTGAGCAGGTCGCCCGCAACCTGCGGGGCAGCGGCCGCAAGGACCCCACCGTGGAGGTACGCCTGCGCCGCGTCGAACCCCAAGGCGATGGGAGCGATCGTCCCGTCGTCCTGGCCACCGCTGTCCGCGATTGGGCCAGCGGCGAGGTGAGCGTCAGCGTGAATGCCCAACGGTGAGCAGCGATCTGGGCCCCTCGCCTTATCCCCTTCCCTCCCATTTCGCGAAGGAGCAGGCGGTGCTGATCGCCGCCGGCATCAACAGCTGGGGAGCGATTGCCCGCCTGAGCGACGGGGAGCTCGATCAGCTCTCCAGGCGAGGCGGGGCGCTTGAGCGCCAGTTGCGGAAACTGCGGGGCCAAGCCCAACTCGTTGTGGAGTTGGACCTGGAGCCCTACCAAGCGGCACTGCTGCTCTATGCGGGCATCGCCTCACGGCAGGGCCTGGCCGCCGCCTCACCGCAACAGCTGCTGACCCAGCTGGGGCGGCTTGAGCGCTCCCTCACCGGAATGGCTCCAGCCCGCATCACCCCGACCCTGGTTCGCGCTTGGATCCAACGGGCCCAGGACGCCGGTCGCTCCAAGAACTGACCCCTGGGCTGGTTCGCTGTAGCGCAGGCGACCTGAAATAAAGATAGAAGCGGTTCCATCAGTGACACGCCTCCGCCATTGCGGCCTGTCCCTGGCCGCCACCATCCTCAGTCTGGTCCCGGTCGCTCCAGCTCTGGCGGACTCTGCTCTGCTGGAATCGGTCAAACAGAATCCACAGACGGCCAAAGCCCTCTGCGCTGAACTCCAAGCGCTCAACGCCCGCGGCCTCTCGTACAACTCCCCTGAGGCCACGGCACAGATCGCCAAGCAACAGGGTCTGAACAGCACGGACGCTGAAATTCTCTCCACCTATGTGGTGGGCCTCTATTGCCCGACGGTCCGTTGATTCAGGAGCAGCTGCACTGCTCTGACGGCACGCTCCTCACCGCCACGCTTTGGACGCCCGCAGGTGAAGGTCCGTGGCCTTCTCTACTGATGCGCCAGCCCTACGGCCGCGCGATTGCCTCGACGGTCACCTATGCCCATCCGCGTTGGTACGCCAAGGCTGGATTTGCGGTCCTCGTTCAAGACGTCCGCGGACGGGGTGATTCCGGCGGGGATTTTGGTGGCTTTGCCCAGGAGGCCAGCGACGCCACAGACACCCTGCGCTGGATCCGCGCGCAACCCTGGTGCAATGGAAAGGTGGGCACCTACGGCTTCTCCTATCAGGGGCTCAGCCAACTGCTCTATTCCGATGCGGAGCACCTGCCCGACGCCCTCGCCCCAGCGATGTGCGGACTGGATGAGCGGTTGCATTGGGCGAGTCATGGTGGATGCCACTGGTGGGCGCTCGGTTTGGGTTGGGCCCTGCAGCTGGCGGCCCAACGCTGCCAACGCCAGGGGGACCGGCAGGGCTGGCAAGAGATTCGCCTGAGCCTCGAGAACGGCAGCTTCCTGCGCGATGGTCTGACCTTGCTGGAGCGCTTCGACCCCAACGGGATGGGACTGCAGTGGCTGAAAGCTGATCCCCAACACAGCGACGATTGGCGGGTTCATCAGCCTCCCGAAGAGCTCTGGACGCGCCCGATGCTGATCATTGGCGGTTGGCATGACCCGCACCTCAACGGCGTTCTCGATCTCTGGCGGCGCGCAGCAGCGGCCGGCGGATCCCCACTGCTGCGCATCGGGGCCTGGACCCATCTGAACTGGGAAGGGGGTCTCGACCAAGAACAGCTGAACTTCTTCCGGCGCCACCTCTGCGCTCAAGAAGCCACCGTCCCAGAGCCGCCGGCCTTGATGGAAGGCAGCCGCGGGCAGTGGCAAGCCCGCGCTCCCCAGGCGTGCTCGGGTCAGCGCTGGCACCTGGCCAGCAGTGGACTGGCCGCCAGGGTCCCCGGCGAAGGGCAACTGCTCGAGCTGGGCGCTGGCGGCGAGGGTGAAGTGGTGATCGTGCATGACCCCTGGCGCGCCATGGCCGGCCGCGGCGGGCACCTTGGGATGGAAGGGGGCCGAGTTGATCGCAGCGATCTCGATGCCCGCACCGATGCCGCCTGTTTCAACACGGCGATCTTGGATGAACCCATCGAGGTCTATGGCCGTCCGCAATTGGAGCTGGAGGCCGCCGCTGATCAACCCGGATTTGATCTCTGTGTGGCTCTCTCGATCTGCCACGGGGATGGGCAGGTCGAGCAGCTCTCGACCGGCTTCGCCCGCTTCCTTGGACCGGAGGCCCAGCTCAGCCAACGCCGTTCGGTGGCACTCCAACCGCTGCTGGTGAAGCTCGAGGCGGGCTGTTCCCTGAGGCTCTCGATTGCCCTGGCGGCATGGCCGCAGATCGCCGTCAATCCAGGCGATGGATCCCAGCCCTGCTCAAGCGTGGGAGCCGATCACCGCATCATCACGGTCACACTGAAGCTGGGCGATGCAGCGTTCAGCATTCGTCCGATGGTTGGGGCAATCTGAGGCCCAACTCGAGCCTCTGCAAAGCCGAACCACCTGGTCCTGGGGGTGGTGAACGTGCACATCTCCCTGCTGAACATCCCGGGGGTCGACGTCCCTGAAAAACCTGCTGCGCTGGCTGCAGCTTCTTCAGCAAAAACCCGCTTAAGCTCCCAGCCACGCTTTGCCTTGAGGTCCTGTGCTGGCTCAGCTCGAGTGGATGGTTGAAGACGGTCAGCGCCTTGCGGAATGCCGCCATGACCATCCCCAAGCTGTCCTTGGTCCACATCCACTCGACAACGGCAAGTGGGCCGTTCGTGTCTGGATGCCAGAAGCCGATCGGGTCGAGCTAATCGGTGCCGGTGCACCCCAGGTGATGGAGACCCCCCATCACCCCTGGGTCTTCGAAACCGAACTCCCGAGCAACCCCGGCAGTGGCTACCAGGTCAGGGTCCAACGCGGGGGCATCGAACACGTCAGCCACGACCCCTGGGCCTTCCGCGACGAGTGGATGGGCGAGCTCGATCGCCATCTCTTCGCCGAAGGCAACCACCACCACATCTGGCAAAAGATGGGTGCCCACGTCGTCACGCGCGACGGGGTCACTGGCGTCATGTTCTGCCTTTGGGCGCCAAACGCCCGCAGCGTCTCCGTGCTGGGCAACTTCAATAGCTGGGACGGACGCCACCACCCCATGCAATCCCGCTTGGGCGGCTGCTGGGAGCTGTTCATCCCTGGTCTGAAACCGGGCGAGATCTACAAGTACGAGATCCGCAGCCAGCAGGGCCACTGTTATCAAAAGGCTGACCCCTACGGCTTCCGCCATGAGGTCAGGCCCGACAACGGCTCGGTCGTCGAAGCCCTGGACGGCTACAGCTGGAGCGATGACCGTTGGATGCAGGAGCGCGACAGCCGCAATCCCCTCGATCAGCCGATCTCCGTCTACGAGATGCACCTGGGCAGCTGGATGCATGCCGCTGCCGATCAGCCCTACATCGAAGCTGACGGAATCGCGCGGGCGCCCGTTCCCGCGGCTGACCTGAAACCCGGGGCTCGTCTCCTGAGCTATCCCGAACTTGCTGATCGGGTGATCCCCTACGTCAAAGCGAGGGGCTTCACCCACATTGAACTGATGCCCATCTCGGAGCATCCCTTCGATGGTTCGTGGGGCTATCAGGTCACCGGCTGGTATGCACCCACCAGCCGCTTTGGCCGGCCCGACGAATTCCGTGCCTTCGTCGATCGCTGCCACGCCGAGGGCATTGGCGTGATCCTCGACTGGGTCCCTGGACACTTCCCCAAGGATGCCCACGGCCTGGCCTTCTTCGATGGTGCCCACCTCTATGAGCACGCCGATCCGCGGATCGGCGAGCACAAAGAGTGGGGAACGCTGATCTTCAACTACAGCCGCAACGAAGTCCGCAACTTCCTCGTTGCGAACCTCATCTATTGGTTCGAGCAGTTCCACATCGACGGCATCCGGGTTGATGCCGTGGCCTCAATGCTTTACCGGGACTATCTGCGTCCCGACGGGGAATGGATCCCGAACGAGCAGGGTGGACGCGAGAACACGGAAGCCGTGCAGTTCCTGCAGCAGGCGAACCATGTGCTCTTCCAGCACTTCCCTGGCGCCCTCTCCATCGCCGAAGAATCCACCACCTGGCCGATGGTCACCAAGCCCACGGACATGGGCGGGTTGGGTTTCAACCTCAAATGGAACATGGGCTGGATGCACGACATGCTCGATTACTTCGAGCTCGATCCCTGGTTCCGCCAGTTCCATCAGAACAACGTCACCTTCTCGATCTGGTACGCCTACACCGAGAACTTCATGCTCGCCCTGAGCCACGACGAGGTGGTGCATGGCAAGAGCAACTTGCTCCACAAGATGCCTGGGGACGATTGGCAGAAGTTCGCCAATACCAGGGCCCTGCTGGCCTACATGTGGACCCACCCCGGCAAGAAGACCATCTTCATGGGGATGGAATTCGGCCAACGTGCCGAATGGAATGTCTGGGGTGATCTGCAGTGGGATCTGCTCCAGTACGAGCCCCATCAAGGACTGCAGCTCCTGGTGGATGACCTCAACGTCTTCTACAAGTCACAACCCGCTCTCTGGCGCGACGACTTTGAGGAGTACGGCTTCCAGTG
>JAAZUZ010000133.1 GCA_018623875.1 Synechococcus sp. HW_metabat.21 | reverse complement strand
CCGTGCCGCCGGACTTCAGCGGCCTGTAGGCCTGGCTCTGCTGCACCAGAAAGGCTTCGCCCGCCTCGGAGTTCAAGAAGCGCGACAGGGCCAGGTAATCAATGCTGTAGGGCTTCGCGAGAGCCACCCGCAGGTCTTCCTCGGGCCAACCCGAGCGGATCACCAGCTGCATCAAGCGCTGGTCGCTGAAGGTGCCTTCGTTGATGAACTGCTCGAGCGCCGCGTAGGGAATGCTCCAGACATCGGCTCCCGTCGTGAGCTGAAGGGCCGGATAGGGCTCCCGGGGAGCCGCCACCGCAGGAGCAAGCCCCGTCGAAGCAGCAAGCAGGGCCGCCAGAGCCAGAACGCGCCGCATCACTAGTTCAGCTTCAGCACGGCCATGAAGGCCTCTTGGGGCACCTCGACCTTGCCCATCGCCTTCATCCGCTTCTTGCCCTTGGCCTGCTTCTGCAGCAGCTTCTTCTTCCGGGAGATGTCACCGCCGTAGCACTTGGCGAGCACGTCCTTACGCATCGCGCTGATGCTCTCGGAGGCAATCACCCGGCTGCCAATGGAGGCCTGGATCGGGATCTTGAACTGCTGGCGAGGGATCAGCTCCTTGAGCTTCTCCACCAGAGCCTTGCCGACGTTGTAGGCCTTGTCCCGGTGGACGATCGTCGTCAGAGGGTCGGCCCGCTCGGCGTTGATCAAGACATCCAGGCGCACCAGGTCGTTCTTGCGGTAGCCGATCAGGGAGTACTCCATTGAGGCGTAGCCCTTCGTGCGCGACTTCATCTGATCGAAGAAGTCCGTGACCACCTCCGCCAGGGGCATCTCATAGAGAAGGGTCACCCGCTCGGTGGTGATGAACTTCATGTCGATGAACTCACCACGGCGCTCCTGACAGAGCTCCATCAAGGTGCCGTTGAAGGTGTTCGGCGTGTAGATCTCGAGCTTCACGTAGGGCTCTTCGATCGATTCACGCTTCTGCGGATCGGGCAGGGTCGCCGGGTTGTCGACCATCACGGTCTCCCCGTCGAGCATGTTCACCTGATAGATCACCGAGGGAGCGGTGACGATCAGATCGAGGTTGTACTCGCGCTCGGGCCGCTCCTGGACGATCTCCATGTGCAGGAGGCCCAAGAAGCCGCAGCGGAAGCCGAAGCCCATGGCGCTGCTGGTTTCCGGCTCGTACTTCAGGGCCGCATCGCTCAGCTGCAGCTTGTCGAGGGCTTCCCGCAGGTCCGGGTACTGGTCCGCATCGGTCGGGAACAGGCCGCAGAACACCATCGGCTTGGCCTCGGTGTAACCCGGCAGCGGCGCCTCAGCGGGGTTATTGACCAGGGTGATCGTGTCGCCAACGCGGGCATCGGCGACGGCCTTAATCGAGGCGGCCAGATACCCCACCTCTCCGGCCTGGAGGCTGTCGACCTTGCGCTGGTCGGGGGCCATCACCCCCACTTCATCGAGCTCGTAGGTCTTCTTGCTGGCCATCAGCAGCACCTTGTCCTTGGTGCTGATCGAGCCCGAGATCACCCGGAAGTAGACGATCACCCCGCGGTAGGGGTCGTAGTAGGAGTCAAAGATCAGGGCCTGCAGGGGCTCCTGCACCCGGTCCTGCGGCGGGGGCACGCGATCCACCACGGCTTGCAGGATCTCGGGGACCCCCAAGCCACTCTTGGCAGAGCAGGGGATGGCCCCGGTGCAGTCCAGGCCAATGATCGCTTCGATCTCTTCGCTGATCCGATCGGGATCGGCGCCAGGCAAGTCAATCTTGTTGAGGACCGGGATGATCTCCAGGTCGTTCTCTAAAGCCAGATAAACGTTGGCCAGGGTCTGCGCTTCAACGCCCTGGCTGGCGTCCACCACCAACAGCGCCCCTTCACAGGCCTGCAGTGAACGGCTCACCTCATAGGAGAAGTCAACGTGACCGGGGGTGTCGATCAGGTTGAGGATGTAGGTCTCGCCGTCGGCCGCCTTGTACTCCATGCGCGCGGCCTGGAGCTTGATGGTGATCCCGCGCTCGCGCTCGAGATCCATGTTGTCGAGGAACTGCTCCTGCATGTCCCGGACCGCCACCGTGCCGGTGTCCTGGAGCAGGCGATCGGCCAGGGTCGACTTCCCGTGGTCGATGTGGGCAATGATGCAGAAATTACGGATCCGTGAAGCGGGGACGTCGGTCATGCGCTGTTGAGAGTCCCGGCTCGGACGGCCTTGATCCTAGGGAGCGGCGACGCGTTCCTAAGCTCAGCCCAACACCGTCTCAGCGCGATGAGCACCGAAACCCCAGCAGCAGCGGCCAGCGAGAACGCTGATCCCCGGGCCCTCACCATCGAGAACGTGGAGCGCACCCTCGATGAGCTCCGTCCCTATCTGATGGCCGACGGCGGCAACGTGGAAGTGGTGGAAATCGACGGCCCGATCGTGAAGGTGCGCCTGCAGGGCGCCTGCGGCTCCTGCCCCAGCAGCACCATGACCTTGAAGATGGGCATCGAGCGCAAGCTGCGCGAAGCCATCCCCGAAGTCAGCGAAGTCGTGCAGGTGCTCTGAGCCCCTCCCCGTAGGCTCAGCCCACTGTTGAACCCTTGGGCCCGTGCTGGATCAGCGCCTGCTGCGCGAGAACCCTGAGCTGATTACCGAGCAGCTCGGGCGGCGCGGCATGAAGCTCGATCTCACGGGCCTTCAATCAATGGCGCGCCAAGAGCGCGACCTCGAAGAAAAGCGCAGCAACCTCCAGGCCGATGGCAACCGCATCGGCAAGGAGGTGGGCCTCAAGATCAAGGGTGGCTCAGCTCCAAACAGCCCCGAGGTTCAGGCCCTGCGGGATGAGGGCAACCGGATCAAGCAGCAGGTCGCGGTCCTCGAAGAGGAAGAGAAGGCCCTCGAGGCCAAGCTCCGCGAAGGGCTGCTGACCCTGCCCAACCTGCCCTCCGCCGAGGCGCCTGACGGCAAGGACGAGAACGACAACGTCGAAATCAAGACCTGGGGCAGCCCCCGGGCCAAGGAGGACTGGCTCGAAGAGCACTGGCAGATCGCCGAGCGCCTGGGCCTCTTTGAAACCGAGCGCTCCGTGCGCATCGCCCAGAGCCGCTTTGTGACCCTGATGGGTCTTGGGGCGCGGCTCGAGCGCTCACTGATCAACTTCATGCTCGACCTGCACGGCGGCAAGGGCTACCGCGAGGTCCTGCCGCCGATCCTGGTCAACAGCGCCAGCCTCACCGGCTCCGGTCAGCTGCCCAAATTCGCCGAGGAGAGCTTCCGCTGCGCGGAGGATGACCTCTGGCTGACCCCCACCGCTGAGGTGCCCGTCACTTCCCTGCACCGCGGTGAGGTCATCCCCGCCGAGCAACTGCCGCTGAAGTACGTCGCCTACACCCCCTGCTTCCGCCGCGAGGCCGGCAGCTACGGCCGCGACACCCGGGGGCTGATCCGCCTGCACCAGTTCAACAAGGTGGAGCTCTATTGGTTCTGCCACCCCGACCACTCGGCGGACGCCCACCAACAGATCACCGCGGACGCCGAAGCCGTCCTCGAAGCCCTGGAGCTGCCCTACCGCAAGATCGAGCTCTGCACCGGCGACATGGGCTTCTCCGCCACCCGCACCTATGACCTCGAGGTCTGGCTGCCCGGGGCCGGCGCCTACCGCGAAATCTCCAGCTGCTCGGTCTGCGGCGACTTCCAGGCGCGCCGCTCCGCCATCCGCTGCAAGGAGGGCAAGACCACCCAGCTGCTGCACACCCTCAACGGCAGTGGCCTGGCGGTGGGCCGGACCATGGCCGCCCTGCTGGAAAACGGCCAGCAGATCGACGGCTCGATCAAGATCCCCGCGGCCCTCGTGCCCTACTTCGGCGCCGAGACCATCCCCGCCGCCTAGGCGTTCAGCCCCAGCAGACCGTTGCTGCGCTGACGGATCTGGGCCAGGCGCTCGGGGCTCGCCCCCAGCTCCTCACCCCAAGAGGGGATTAGGGCCTTGAGCTTCTGCTGCCAGGCCTCACTGGCGAAGCGCTCGCCCATGCAGCGCTGCAGCACCTGCACCATCGTGTCGACCGCCGTCGAGGCGCCGGGGGACGCCCCCAATAGGGCGGCCAGGGAGCCATCGGCGCTGCTCACCACCTCGGTGCCCATCTGCAGGCAACCGCGGCCGTCCACCTGCTTGATGATCTGCACGCGCTGGCCCGCCACCGCGAGCTCCCAGTCGTTGGCGTTCACCTCGGGCAGGAAGTCCCGCAGGCTGTCGATCCGCTGCTTCGGGCGCTGGACGACCTGCCCGACCAGGTAGCGGACCAGATCAAAGTTCTTGGCCCCCACCTGCAGGGTCGGCAGCAGGTTGTAGGGCTTAATCGAGCGCCCCAGATCAAAGAGCGAGCCCTGCCTCAAAAAGCGGGTGCTGAATCCGGCATAGGGACCAAAGAGCAGCGCCCGCTGGCCATCGATCCAGCGGGTGTCCAGGTGGGGGACGGACATCGGCGGCGCCCCGACCGCAGCCTTGCCGTAGACCTTGGCGTTGTGGGCCTCAATCACCTTGGGGTTGCGGCAGACCAGCCACTGCCCGCTGACCGGGAAGGCGCCATAAACCCGGGCCTCGGGGATGCCGGAGCGCTGCAGCAGCGGCAGGCTGCCGCCCCCGGCCCCCAGGAAGACAAACGGTGCCTCCAGCTCTCCGGCGCTGGTCTGAACCCGCCAGCCAACACCGCCCCGCTCGAGTCCGAGCACGGACTGGCCCAAGCGCAGATCAACGCCCTGCAGCAAGGCCCGGGTGAGGGCCCCAAAGTTCACGTCGGTGCCGCGGGCCACCCGTGTCGCCGCCAGGGGTTGATGCCGGCGGCGGCCGGGCATCACCAGGGGCATCCCCTCCCGCAGCTGCTCGGGATCAGTACTCCAGGCCATATCGGCGAACTGGGGCGCCGCCTGCAGGGCATCAAAACGGCGGCGCAGGTAATCGACGTT
>JAAZUZ010000132.1 GCA_018623875.1 Synechococcus sp. HW_metabat.21 | reverse complement strand
GCAAAGGTGCCGTCGGGGATCAGGGCCTCGCCGCGCACCTCCAGCCAGGCCGGTGGGTTCTCCAGCTGTAACCGCAGCGGGACCGAGGCGATCGTGCGGACATTGGCGGTGATCTCCTCCCCTTGTTCGCCGTCGCCGCGGGTGGCCGCCCGCACCAGGACGCCGTGCTCGTAGCTGAGGGCGAGGGCGTTGCCGTCGATCTTCAGTTCACCGACCATCGGCAACGCGGTGCCCGGCTCGCGATCGAGCACCTTGAGTAGGCGGCCGTACCAGGCTTCGAGTTCGCTGGTGTTGAAGGCGTTGTCGAGACTCAGCAGGCCGATGCGGTGGCGCACGCTGCTGAAGCCCGTCGCCGGCGCCCCACCCACGCGCTGGGTGGGGCTATCCGCGCTGATCAGACTGGGGTCGGCGTTCTCCAGGTCCAGGAGCTCGCGATAGAGGCGGTCGTAGACCGCGTCCTCCATCACGGGGGCGTCGAGCACGTAGTAGGCGTGCGCGGCTTGGTTCAGAAGGGCACGCAGTTCGCTGGCGCGTGCCTGGGGCTCGCTGGTCACGGCAGGGCGTGATCAGGCAGCGGCCGTCTTCTGAATGCGATCGACCTTCCAATCGTCCTCGACCTTCACGAAGGTGAAGTCCAGGGGCAGCTCGGCGTTGTCTTCGGCCTTGAGCTTCACGGTCAGCGTGATCTGCTCCTCCTGGATGCGGGGACGCCCGGACTTGAGGTTCCGGTACTTGTTCAGCTGCAGGCCGGCCAGGAAGCGAATGAACTGCTGCCGGTTGACGTGGGAGCGGTAGTTCTTCGTGGTCAGCAGGTAGGCGGCGTCGATGCGGCCGGAGGCCACCTGGGTGAAGAACTGCTTGATGACGGGATTGATGCCCCGGGCTTCCAGCACCAGCTTGACGGCGGTGATGGTCCAGTACAGGAGCAGGGCCCCGGCGCCAGCCAACAGGGCTTTGGTGCCGATCTGAGAGATCAGGGCCGTATTGAGGTCCATCGCGCCCGGGACGAGTACATGCGGCCCATGAGTCTGACTGACGGGCCCGTCAGAATGCGGCGCAACCGTCCAGCTCCTCCGGCGTGCCCCTCGCACCGCTGCTGCCGCTGTATCACCGCCTCAACCGCGAGCACTTCGAGGGTTCCCTGGCCAGCGCCGATGGGACCAGCCTGGTGAGCGTGCGTTGGAGCGATGGGCGCATGCGCCGTAGCGCCGGCTTGTACCGCTATGGCCCCGGTGTCAGCGAGATCGTTCTCTCGCGACCCCTGCTCGAACCGCTGCCCTTGGAGGCCTGCCTGAGCACGCTCTGCCACGAGATGATCCACGCCTGGATCCATCGCGTGGTGCGCGCCGACGAGGTGCATGGCCCCCACTTCCGGGCGCGGATGGCGACCATTAATGGGGCGCAGCGGGAGTTCCAAGTCAGCGTCCGCCACAGTTTTCCAGTGCCGGCGCAACCGGCGAAGTGGCTGGCCCGTTGCCCGGGCTGCGGTCTGCAGTCCCCCTATCGTCGCCGCCGCCAGGGGGTGGCCTGCCGGCGCTGCTGCGATCGCTTTGAAGGCGGGCGTTGGAGCGCCCGTTTCCAGCTGGTCTTCGAGCGCTCCGCGGCCTAAGTTCCGCCCATGGCCACGGTTCTTTGGGTTTGGCAGCTCAGCGGCGTCTCGATCGCCCTGCTGGGCCTTGGACGTGAGCGTTGGTTGCGTGCCCGCCGTCTGGCTCGGGACTAGGTCTCACTAGCCTGAAGTCATGCGCGACTCCTACGACGACTGGTCCTCCGAGCGGCCTGAGCGCCCGGCGTCCCGCCGTGGGGAGCGAGGCCTGGACCAACGGATGGACCAATGGGTATCGGCGGGTCGCCAACTGGTCGATGGTGTCTCCGGCGCCCGTCCCGGTGGTCGCCGCTCGTCGTCCGGCCTGCGCCTCGATCAGGTCGGCCGTTGGGTGGAGGACAAGATCGATTGGCTGCTGGAGGACGATGACGGCTGGCGAGAGTCCTGGGAAGAGCCTGCGCCGCCAGCCCAGAGCCGTCGCCAACCCTTAGACGCGATCTCCCGCCGGGGACGATCCGCTCGCCCCCCTGTTCGCGTTGAGGCTCAGCCGCAGCCCAGTGTCCCGGCTTCGGTCCAAGAACCCGTCGATCCGGATGCTTGGCCGGAAGACGAAAGCTTCACGCTGAACCGCTGGAAGCGCGAGGCCAGCCCACGGATGCCCGATCCCGCGCGTTCGGATCGCTCCAGTTCAAATCGAGCCGGTTCAGATCGGATCAGCCCAGTTCAATCCGGCTCAGACCGAATAGTGGAGGTCGTTGATCCTCAGCCGTTCGATGCCGGCCTCGGCAGGTCGTTGCCCCGCTCAACCCGCCGCCGGGCACGCTGAACCTGGTGCTTAGAGCGTCGGGTTCGGGCTCTCCGTTCTTGAACTTGAAAGGTGCAGCCCTGCTCGCGCAGTTGGGCGTTCACCGGTGCAATCAAGTCGCGGGGAACGTCCTCGGCCATCTGCTCGACGCTGGTGCTGATGGAGGCGCAGCCCTCCGAGAGCAGTTCAAGGAGGGACGCCCACTGTTCGACAAGGGTGGGCTGGGGCGGACTGGTGCTGGTGTGGGGCCGCCTGCGGGAGCGGCTCCTGAGGGGAATCACGGTCATGACCATCACTTGCGTTAGGTCAATCATCCCGCCAGCACATCTTCCCGCAAGCTGTCAACCCTTTTCTGGTTCAACTCGTAACACCTGCAAGAAAATGTTATGGAGTTTTGTGTTCGGCGGGGCCGAGCCAGCGCTCCAGCAGCGGTGAGAAGACTTCCCGGATCACGGTGAGCTCCCGGCCGCCTCGGAAAAAGCGGTAGTGCCGGCTCCAGTAGGGACCCGCCTTGCCAAACCCGTCCTCCAGCCAGGGGGCTTGCACGCGCGCCAGACCATCAACCTCCCGATAGAGCTCGGCGCGGTTCGCGGTCAGGCTTGTCCAGATCGGCTGGTTGCGGGCCTGTAGGTGGCGCTCGGCTTGCTGCTGGTTCCACCAGCTCTCGGCCCAGGCCAGGGTGAGGGGGCCGCAGCGAAGCCAGACCTGGCGCCGCACCAAGGGGGGCTCGAGCTCCTCCACTTCTTGAGGCGCTTCGCTGGCCACCTGCTGGTCGGCCTGCATTGCGATCACTTCCACCTGTACGGGTTGTCCGGTGAGTGATTGCAGGTGTCGGGTGGGGCTGCCATCCCCCAGGAGCAGGAGGCGCCAGGGGCCACTGAGTTGGGGGCCAGCGCTGCTCGCGTCGCTGCACAGTCCAGCTGCCACGGCCTCAGGCGCGGCTTGCCAGAGGGGCTGGGGTGAGGGCCAGAGCTCAGTGGCTTGATGCGGGCTGCTCAGGATCTTGGTGTCAAAGACCGGACCCGATGCTGACGCGCCGGCGCATCCCATTGCGTTCAATCACGGCCCCGTCGCTCTGGATGGCCACCAGGCGCCAACCGCTGCTGCCGATCTGTTCCCCGACCAGGGCGTTGCTGGAGCTGGCGCCCTGCTGAAAGATGGCCGACCCCCGTTGGCCGGGGATTTGAACCACGCCGACCAATTCGGGCAGTGCGGGCTGCGGCTGCGCTGCACTGGTCGCGGGTTTCAAGGTGGCTGGAACCGAGGGAAGTGGCGGCAGCTGGGCGATCCAGGCTTCCTCCACCGGGGGTGTCGGCAGCGACGCGCTTGGGGCGGGTTCGTCGCTGGGGCTGAGGTTGCGCAGGTCGCTCAGCAGACGGGCATGGCGCTCCAGCCGCAATTGGCGTTGGGCGGTGCTCCAGCCCTGCCAGAGCCCCATGCTGGCGCCGAGGGAGCAGAGGAGTACCGCGGCGACGACCCATTGCTTGGCGCGTAGGCGATTGGCGATCGACGTTGCGGCTGCACTGCTCGCCGGGGTTGGCGTTGCTTCGCGGACGTCGACTTCGATCGTCTCCTGCAGTTCGCCTCCCGGGTCGCTGTCGGGATGGAAGACCCGATCCATCACCTGCTCGGCCTTGAGCTCCCAGTAGGCCCTGGAGGTGTTGGTGGAGCGGAGAGTGCTCACACGGGGCAGCGCTGTCGCCGAACCCTATCGGCTTTGCGGGCTGCTGACGAGGGTGTTGTTGCGGCGACTCTCCAACTCCAGCCAGAGCATCAGGGCCGTCACGTCGGCATGACTGACGCCGGGAATCCGCGAGGCCTGACCCAGGTTGCTTGGTTGGATGGCGCTGAGTTTTTCGCGGGCCTCCCGCGAGAGGGTGCCGATGCGCTCGTAATCGATGCCCTCGGGGATGCGGCGCTCGGCTTGCTTTTTCAGTTGATCGATTTGCTGCTGCTGCCGGGCCAGGTAGCCGCTGTATTTGATGTCGATCTCTGCCCCTTCGCGCACGTCGAGGGGGAGCTCGGCTTCGGCGAGGCCATGGCGCACCAGGTCTCCGCTGTGGAATCCCGGACGCCGCAGGAGGTCGGCCAAAGTGATCGATCCCTTGATGGCCGCCTTGGTTTCCTCGGCCACGGCTGGCGCTACAGGATCACTGACCTTCAGGCGGACGCTCTCCAGCCGTTGTTTTTCGGCCTCGATCGCCTCCTGTTTGCGCTCGTAGATCTCCCAGCGACGGTCATCGATCAAGCCCAGCTCGCGTCCGAGGGGTGTCAGCCTGCGGTCGGCGTTGTCTCCGCGCAGCACCAGTCGGTATTCACTGCGGCTGGTCAGCACCCGGTAGGGCTCCCGCAGATCCTTCGTGATCAGGTCATCGATCATCGTGCCGATGTAGCTCCCCTCCCGCGGGAAGTGGACGGGCTCCTGCCGCCGCAGCTGACGCACGGCATTGAGGCCCGCCACGAGTCCTTGGGCCGCTGCTTCCTCGTAGCCGGTGGTGCCGTTCAGTTGCCCCGCGCTGAAGAGGCCTTTGATTCGCTTGGTCTCCAGTGAGGGTTTGAGCTGGGTGGCGGGCAGATAGTC
>JAAZUZ010000131.1 GCA_018623875.1 Synechococcus sp. HW_metabat.21 | reverse complement strand
CCGTCAGTGACGCCGAGCTGGAGCGCCTCTGCTTCGAGTTGGGACTGGAGCCCCTGCTGGATCGGCTGCCCTCCGGCCTGGCAACAGAGCTGCGGGCAGCCGATCCAGCAGGGGCTCCAGCTCGGCGTCACTGACGGAACCATCGAGGCGAAGGTTGTCCGCGACGTTGCCGCTGAAGAGGAAAGTGTCCTGAAGCACCACCCCCAGGCGTTGGCGCAGGGTCGGAATCGGCAACTCGCGGATATCGACGCCATCCAGCAGGATCCGGCCCTGCTGCGGCTCATAGAGGCGGCAGAGCAGGCGGATGATGGTGGTCTTACCGGACCCGGTCGGCCCCACCAGTGCGACGTGCTCACCGGGGGCAATGCGGAAGGAAAGATCCGTGAGGATCGGATCGTCCGCCCGGTAGGCGAAGGAGACGTTCTCAAAGACGACCTCACCGGCACTGCTCATCTCGCTGCCCGTGCGGATCGCGGCGGCCGAGCGCTGGTTGAGGGGCAGCTCCTGAATCTCAATGGGCTCCTCAAGCAGTTCACCAATCCGCTCGACGGCGGTGAGGCCCCCCTGGATCTGGGTGAAGCGCTCCGCCAGTTGGCGCAGGGGGTCAAAGAGGCGCTGCGAATAGAGGATGAAGGTGGTCAGGGTGCCGAGGCCCATGGCACCGGCGGTCACCATCCAGCCCCCCAGGGCCAGTACAAGGGAGATCGCCCCGAGGGACACCCACTCGATGAGGGCGGAGATCGAGGAGTCGTAAAAGATCGTGCCGTTGACGGCACTGCGGTAAGCATCCGCGGTGCGCGAGAAGCGGGCGGAGTTGTGGGACTCGCGCCGGAACATCTGCACGACCTCCAAGCCCTGGAGGTTCTCCTGCAGATCCGCGTTTAGCTGGGAGAGCTCCTCCCGGACGCGATAGTTGGCCTTGCGATAGCGCTTCTGCAACCAGAGCATCGTCAACGTGACGGGCAGTTGCACCGCCAGCAGCAGCACCCCAAGGCGTGGTTCGATCGCGATCATCGTTCCGGCGATCACCAGCAAGGTGACCAGGTCCGCCAGCAGTCCGACGGCACCACTGCCGAAGACCTCAGCGAGGGCATCGACGTCACTGGTCAGACGCGTCAGCAACTTGCCGACCGGCGTCCGGTCATGGAAGCGAAGGGAGAGATCCATCGCATGGGCGAATAGATCGTTGCGAATCCGCGCGGTCAGACGTTGACCAACGGCCTGGACGTTGAAGCTCTGCAGCCCTTGGAGACCCAAGCGAATCAAGACCGCCACCAACAGCAGCAGCACCAGGGTGCGCAGCTGGCCCGAAAGGGACATGGGCTCGAGCCAGGCCAGCACGGGCTCCTGGCGCAACGCTGAGATGGCCTGACCGACCAGCAACGGTTGGACCGCCGCGGCACCGGCCACGGGAATCAGCAGCACCAGGGTGAGCAGCAGCCGTTTGCGATCACGCCCCAGGTAGGGCAGCAGACGCACCAGCCGCTGACGGTCGCGCTTGGCCATCAGGAGCCTGCGCTGGCGATTTGATCGACGATCGACTGGATCTCACCGGAATCCAATCGCAGGGACAGGGGATGACCCACCAGGCGGGCGGTGGAGTGGAAGAGGTCTTCGATGGCAATCAAGCCGTTCTCCTCGAGGGTGCGGCCAGTGGCCACCAGGTCAACAATGGCCTCGCTCATTCCCGTGATCGGCCCCAGTTCGACGGAACCGGCCAGGTGGATCAGCTCGACGGGCAGATCCAAAGCTTCGAAATACTCCTCAGCGCAGCGGGTGAACTTGCTGGCAATCCGGCAGTGAGCTGGCAGGTCACTGGCCCGGCGGTAGGGGCTGGAGGCCTTCACGGCCACGCTCATCCGGCAACCGCCAAAACCAAGGTCCACCAACTGCGCCACCGGCAGTTGGTGTTCCTTCAACACGTCGTACCCCACCACCCCAAGCTGGGCCTGGCCGTAGGCCACATAGACCGGGACATCGGCGTTACGCACCAGCAGAGCCCGGGCCCGGCCGCAAACGCTGGGCACCATCAGCTGACGATTGCCGGGCTCGAGCACCGCCGCGAAGTCCAGGCCTGCGGCTGCAAAGCGGCGAACCGAGTCCTTGAGCAGGGCTCCCTTGGCCAGCGCGACGGTGATCATGGGTGGCAGCCAGAACCGGGACTTTAACGATGCATGCCGCCACGACGGTTTCGCTGATCCCGGTCCTGAGCGACAACTACGTCTTCGTCTTGCACGGTGGCGGCAGCGGTGCCGCCGTGGTGGATCCGGCGGTGGCCGAGCCCGTCATCGCCTGGCTGGAGGAGCGAGGGCTGGAGCTCGAGGCGATCCTGCACACCCATCACCACAACGACCACATCGGCGGAACACCGGGATTGCTGCAGCGCTGGCCCCAGGCGGCGGTGATCGCCAGCGCCGCGGATCACGAGCGGATCCCGCTCCAGACCCAGGGCGTCCAAGGGGGCGATCACTTGGCCCTACTGGGGCGGAACCTGAGGGTGCTCGAGGTGCCCGGCCACACGCGCCACCACATTGCGTACGTGCTCGAACCCCAGGCCGAGGAGGCGGCGGAGCTGTTCTGCGGCGACACCCTCTTTGCCGGCGGCTGCGGCCGTCTCTTTGAGGGCACACCCGAGCAGATGCTGAGCTCGCTGCAGATCCTGAGCGCCCTGGGGCCGAGCACCCGGGTCTGGTGCGCCCACGAGTACACCGAGGGCAATCTGCGCTGGGCTGCGGAGCGCCAACCGGACAACGCAGCAATCGCGGAGCGTCTCGCGGCCGTCCAGCAACTGCGTCGTGAAGGCCAACCGACCATCCCCAGCAGCATGGCTCTAGAGCAAGCCACCAATTTGTTTGTGCGGGCAAAGGACGCCGCCGCCCTGCGGCAGCTGCGGGGGCACAAGGACCTCTGGCGCGGCTAGCGGGCGACCAGGGCCGCACCACTGGGGTAAAGGCGAGCGGACTCGCCCGAACGCAGGCGCAGCTGACAGCGCTGGCCGCGGGAGTAATCAAGATCCAGGGGAAGCCGCAGGCGCAGACGCAGCTCACCCAGCTGCACCTGGTAGAGCCATTCGCGCCCGAGGTATTCCCGGCCCACAACCCAAGCCTCCGCGTCATCGTCCGGGACCAGCTCGATGGCTTGCTGGCTGACAAGGACCTCGGAGCCGCTGACGGATCCAGCCGCGCCTGGATCCCGGGGATCGAGAACACCCAGGGGGGTCTCGCAGGAGCCGGCCTGCACCTGGGCCGGCAGCAGATTGCCCTGGAGGACAAAGCGCCCCACAAAGGAGGTCGCCGGGGCGTTGACGAGCTCCCTTGGGCTGGCGCATTGGTGCAGGTGACCGGACTCGAGCACGGCCACCCGATCGCAGATCGCCATCGCTTCCTCGGGGTCGTGGGTGACGATCACCCCGCTGGCGCCGCAACGGGCGAGGACACCGGGGAGCTCAGCGCGCAGGCGTAGGCGCACCTCGACGTCCAGGTTTGAGAAGGGTTCATCCAGCAGCACCAGGGAGCAGCCCGGGGCCAGGGCGCGGGCCAGGGCCAGCCGTTGCCGCTGCCCGCCGGAGAGTTCGTGGGGATAGCGGCGCTCAAGTCCCTTCAGGCCGAGCAGCTCCAGCAGCCAGGCCGCACGGCTGGTGTCCTGGCCGCGCTTGAGGCCAAAGCAGGCGTTGCGCCAGGCATCGAGGTGGGGGAAGAGGGCGTAGTCCTGGAAGACCATGCCCACCCCGCGGCGCTCGGGCGGCAGCCAACGCCCTTGGCCCGCCACGGGCCGGCCGCCAATCGCAACGGAACCGCGCTCGGGCTGCTCAAAGCCGGCGATCAAGCGCAGCAAGGTGGTCTTGCCGCAGCCCGAGGGGCCAAGCAGTCCCACCAACTCACCGGGCTGAAGTTGGAAATCGATGTCCCGCAGCGTCCAGTCCCCGCTGGAGGCAGGACCGGTGTAGCGATGCCAGAGGCCACTGAGCTCCACCTGCGGCTCCTGGGGGAGATCAGGGGTGGGCATCTCAGAAGGCATTCAGCAGGTTCGCCATAGGCTCGGCGCCACATCCTCTCGTGCAATGACCCTTCCAGCGATTGAGGCGGTAACAACCGCAGCCGCTCCAGCACCAGTGGGCCCCTACAACCAGGCCGTCAAAGCCGGTGGGGTGCTCTATTGCTCGGGCCAGATCGCCCTGGATCCCGCCACCGGCGCCATGGTCGGCGGCGGCGATGTGGAAGCGGAGACCCGGCAGGTGCTCAGCAACCTCAAGGCCGTGCTGAAGGAAGCCGGCTGCACGCCGCAACAGGTGGTGCGCACCACGGTCTTCCTGGCCGATCTGGGGGATTTCGCCAAGGTGAACGCGCTCTATGCCGAGGTCTTTGGCGAGGGGGTGTCTCCGGCCCGGGCCTGCGTTGAGGTGGCCGCACTGCCCAAGGCCGCGCGGGTGGAGATCGACTGCATCGCGGTTCTGGGCTGAATCCGCCGAAAGGTGAGGTTGATCCGCTCGGTCTTGACCCGGGCACGCGCCGGCAGGGCGTGCTGCCAATGGGCCTGGGTGGGCGGATCCATCACCAAGAGATCACCGTCATCAAGGCAGACCGCAAAGGGCGCCTCGCCCCCAGCACGGGGCCGAAAGCGCAGGTCTCGGGGGACACCGATGCTCAGGGAGACGATGGGGGCCTCGTTGTCGAGTTCCGGTTCGTCATCGGCATGCCAACCCATGCGATCGGCTCCGGTGCGGTAGCGATTGAGCAGGAGGCTGTTGAAGCGGATCCCGAGCTGTTCTTCCAAGAGCGCCCGGAGGACTTGAACCGAGGGACTCCAGGGGGTGATCGGCTGCACCTGGCCGCTGTAGCGGTAACTGCAGCCGGGGTCGGCCATCCAGCAGGTCAGACGCGGCGTGGGGTGCTGCTTGCCGTAGACCCGCACCAGGGGCTGCTCCCACGGCACCTCCTG
>JAAZUZ010000021.1 GCA_018623875.1 Synechococcus sp. HW_metabat.21 | reverse complement strand
CAACGCCTTGGGGTTCGACGCGGCGGAGGCGCACCTCCACGGTGGGGTCCTTTCGGCCGCTGCCCCACAGGTTGCGGGCGACCTGCTCAACGCTGGGGCCAAAGGTCTCAGCCGCCAGGTCGGCTGGGGCGGCGGCGACGACTAGGTCGGAGCCGTTGTCGAACACCACCGGAACGCTCACGGCACCATCGACGAGAAGCCTGGGGGCATAGCTCACCGCGAAGGCCAGGCAAGAGAGCGAGAGCAACACGGTGAAGCTGGTGACGCCCACGAGGCGAAAGCGAAAGCCCCAGCGCGCCACAAACGCCACCACGGTGATCAGCAGGAGTCCACCAGCGGCAATCCCCAGCCATTCACCAGCCGTGAGCAAGAGGGGATCGGCGCGCATGGGGAATGTTCTGGATCGGGAAACACTCTTATATTGCGGCCTTCTCAGCCCCCGAGACCCACGGGCCCAGCGCGCCGCCGACGGAATCCCAGAACGCGCGGCCCCGCGGCCTCTTCCCTGCCTGCCCTGCTGGCGGCTGCGGGTGTTGCGCTCACCTTGCTTGGCCTCGACCGGGTCGCGGCTTGGCAGTACGGCCTACGCAAACCCTGGCTTGAATTGCTGGCCAGTCGCTCCATGGGGCATCCCCTGGAGCTGGGTCCCTATCGCGGCTTGCGTCCCTTCGGCCTAGCTGCTGGGGCGAGTCGGTTTAGGCCGGGGATCGACAACCCATCAACGATCGAAGCGGAGTCCGTTGCGGTCGCTTTCGATCCCCTGCGGAGCCTGCTCAGTCGCCGTTGGGTCCTTCAGATTCAGATTCACCGCGCCCGCGTCGACCTGCGGCGCAATAGCCAGGGCTCCCTCTGGCAGCTGGGCCGTGTTCCCCCCGGCGGTGAGCCGCCACCGCTCACCCTGCGCTACGGCTTGAGCGGCGGCCCAGCCCAGGTTCAGCTGCATGGGGCAGATGGATCCAAGGCCTCCCTGGCCATGGCCGGATCCCTCGCGGTCGATTTGCGCGGCCGCCGCCTGGAGTCTGCGCTGCAACTGCGGCCGGCTGCTGGCGGTCAGCTCGCTGTGGACATCACCAACGCGTGGCAACGCCAGCAACTTCGACTTCAGCTGCAGCCCCAGGCGTTGAAGCTCGCCTCACTCTTGCCCTGGCTGCCCGGTGCACTGAAGGCCGATGTCAGCGGAGCGCTGAACGGACGCCTGAGCCTGGAGAGCTCCCCAACCAGCGACCGCTGCCAGGGTCAGATCCAGTTGGCTCAACTGCGTTGGCGCCCGTCTTCAAAGACGGACCGATTGCAGTCCGATCGTCTGGACCTGCGCTGCAGTCCCCAGGGACTGCGTTTGGCTGCCTCACCCTTGGAGTGGGGGGGCTGGCGCGGGCGTGTGCAGGGGGCGTTCCCTCTGGTTGGTCCCCGCGCCAATCAGCTCGCGCTGAAACTCCAGGCCCGTGAGCCCAAGGCCGGCCATCGCCTGCGGGCGGAGCTCGCTGGACCGCTGGATCAGCTCCAGCTGGAGCTGGGTGGCCAATGGCAGGGTCTGGCCTTAGCGGAGCAACCGGCCGAGCCGCTGCACGTCAAAGCCAAGGCGCTGTTGCGCAACCAACGGGGCTTCACGGCTGCTTTGGAACGGTTGGTGCTGCGTCAGGGCGGCGGCGAGCTGGTGGCTCGCGGTGCCCTCTGGCCAAGGCTTCAGCTCCGCAGCGAGCGCATCGTGCTGGGTGCCCGTCAGCGGCAGGTTTGGGGTTCGGCCCTGGGCTCGACTGAAACGCTGCAACTGCAGCTGCAGCAGCTCGGCGATTGGAGTCAGCCTCAGCTTGCCCTTGACCTCCAGCAGGCCGATAACCCACTGCTGGGTTCGATTCGCTCCCGCGTGACCTGGCGTCCTTCGGCGTTGCGTCTGGAGTCCTTTGACTCCCCCTATCTGACGGCCCATGGGCCGCTGCCCCTGCAGGGCAAGCCCATGCGCCTGGCCATTGACCTGCAGCGTTACCCCCTTGCGCGGTTGTCTCCGCTGGTTGGACCCACGCTGCGTGGAGCGTTGAGTGCTGCCGGAACCATTGAGGGGCCCTGGCAACAGCTCCGGCCGGATTTGCGCCTGCAGGCTGATGCGCCCGGGGTTGGTCTGATTGGCCTTGAGGAGCGTTGGGTTGGTCAACTCCAAGCTGAGGCCAAAGGCGGAGCCCGTCTGCGCCTGGTGGTTCCAGAGACCACGGTGCCTGGCCTGCTGGAGGCCCAGCTGGATTCCCGTTGGCAACCGACGCGGGTCAGCCTGAAGCGTGCGGGTGGGGAGTTGGCTCTCAGTGGGGCCAAACAGCGCTACCGCTGGCGTGCCAATCGTTTCCCCCTATCGGGCTTTGACCTGGCCCTATGGCGCTCGGCGGCTCCCCAACCCCTCTCGGGCTATCTGAGCGGCCAAGGAGCCTTGGCCCTGAACCCCTTCGCCCTTGAAGGGGAGCTACGGGTTGAGCAGCCTCAACTCTTTGGGCTCTACGGCCGCTCACTTCAGGCCAAGGCGGACTTCAGTCAGCGTCGCTCCCGTCTCGATGGCGAGTGGCAGGCCCTGGGCTCTGGATCGGTGGGGATCCAGCTCAAGGCTCAGCAGGACGGCCCGCTTTGGTTGCGCTTAGAAGCGCGTCAACTCCAATCTCAAACCCTGCAGGAACTGCTGGCGGCTGTGCCCAAATGGGGCGGCTTAGGCATGGCCCCCTCCGGCAGGGCTTTCGATCTGGGCACGTTGGTCTTCAACACCCAGGGCTTCTCCCTCAGCGATCAACTTCTGGCTTTGGCCCAAGCCCAGCGTCAACGCCAACAGGCTGTCTCGAACCAGCGTGAGGTCGAACTCCAGGATTTGCGGGGCGTCCTGGATGCGGATTTCACCCTGCGAGGGCCATCCGCCGATCAACTGTTTGTTGATTTGGCGGCCCAAGGACATCTCTGGCTGCAAGGCACAGACCGGGATCTGGCGCTGACGGATCAGCCCACGGTGGTTCGGCTCCAAGGCCCCCTGAATCAGGGGGGGGACTTTGAGCTGGCCCACTTGCCCTTGGCCCTGTTGGCCCTCGTGGCTCCCGTTCCAGATGGCCTGCGCGGTTCCCTGTCCAGTCGCGGTTCCTATCGCTTCGGCGGACGGGACCAAACCCCATCGTTCGCCCTGAACTTGAGCCTCCAGGACGGCTCCCTCAATGGGGAGCGCCTATCCCTGGAACGGGGAGAGCTGAAGCTCCAGGACAACCGCTTGGCAATCGACTGGGTGCTCCGCGGGGGGGACGCCTCGGAGGCCGTTTCTCTTCGCGGTGAGGTGCCGCTTGATGTGGCATCGGAGGGCCTCGAGCTGCGCATCGGTAGTCGCGGCGATGGCCTGCGCTTCCTGACGGCGCTGTCGGGTTCTGCGGTTCGGTGGAAGGAGGGAAGTGCCGATTTGGAGCTGCTGATCCGTGGCTCTTTGCTTAAGCCGGTCGCGAACGGCTTCTTGCGCTTCAGCAATGGGGTGATGCAGCTCGCCGATCAGACGGTTCGCGACCTCGATGCGGTGGTGCTCTTCGACTTCAGCTCCCTGGAGATGCAAACCCTGAGCGCCCGGGTGGGGGACAAGGGTTCCCTCAATGGCAGCGGCGATCTGAACCTGTTCTCCCCAGGCGAGAAACGACTGAAGTTCACCGTCAAACGCGCTCCGTTCAAGTTGTCGCGGATGGCCGCTGTCGCGGACGGAACCGTGGAGATCGGTGGCTCCCTTTTCCGCCCGGTCCTGGGGGGTGAGCTGGCCCTGAGCCATGGGGCGATCAATGTCCAGCCGGGCGAATTGGCCACCGAAGACGCGCCGAATAAGCCCACATCCCTGCCGGCTCTGCTCGAGTCCAAGTGGGACTTCAGCAAGCCCCTACTGGTGATGGGGCGTCAACTGGAGAGCTCCAGCAGCCAAGACCTGCGCGCCGCCCTGCCCGACTGGAGCTCCGTTCGTTTTGAGCGTTTCCGGGTGCGTTTTGGTCGGGACTTCCGGGTGGAAGTGCCCAACGTTTTGAACTTCGGTGCCGGTGGTCAGTTGACCTTGAACGGTCCCCTGGACCCCGACATTCAAATCAGTGGTGTTGTGCGGCTCCTTCGCGGTCGCCTTGGCCTCTTCACCACCACCTTCAGCCTGGATCCCGATGCCCCCAACGTGGCGGTGTTCACCCCGAGCCTGGGGCTGATTCCTTACCTCGACATCGTGCTGCGCACGCGGGTGTCTGACACCCTCTCGGCTTTGGGTAATGGCAACCGCTCCAGCATCTACGACTGGAACACCTACGGCTCTTTCAACAACTCCTCGTTGACCCCGAACAGCTTTGACCAGTTGCAATTGGTCCGGGTGCGGCTTGAGGTCACAGGCCCTGCGGACCAGTTGATGGACAACATTCGCCTGAGCAGCACTCCGCCGCTGCCACAGGACCGTCTGCTCGCCTTGATCGGCGGCAATTCCCTGGTCGGTCTGGCGGAGGGGAACGCTGGAGCAGCCGTTGCCACGGTGGTGGGCCAGTCGCTGCTCTCTCCCCTGGTGGGAAGCCTGACGGAACTGCTGGGTCAGCGATTGACCTTCGCGATTTATCCGGCTTATGTCTTGCCGACGAACTACGACGCCGAGTCCAACAGGTCCGGTCAAGTCCCCTCGCAGTTGGTCCCGGTGACCGACATCGGCTTGGATGTGTCAGAGCGCTTCAACGCCTCGGTTTTGGCTGCTCCAAACCGCAGTGACATCCCGCCCCAATTGACCCTGGGCTATCAGGCCAAGCCCTGGTTGGGACTGCAGACCTCCATCGATGCTGAGTCCCGCTGGCAGACCCAGATGCAGGTCTTCTTCCGCTTCTAGTCCTCCCCATGAGCCAGCTGATCGGAGTGGATGTGGGGGGCACAGCCCTCAAGCTGGGCCGCTTCTCAAGCGATGGAGAGCTGTTGGCGGACCTGACATGTCCGACGCCGCAGCCGGCCATGCCCGGTGGCGTGGTCACCGCCATTGTTGATGCGGTGGCGGCCCTGGACCCGGAGGGACTGGCCCGTCGGGTGGGCATCGGTTTGCCTGGCCCGATGGATGCAGCGTCCCGGGTGGCCCGCGTTTGCATCAACCTGCCGGGCTGGCAGCAGGTGCCCCTCGCGGAGTGGCTCGAACCCCAGCTCCAGCGACGCGTCACCCTCGCGAATGACGGAAACTGCGCCCTGATGGGCGAAGCCTGGAGAGGGGCTGCGGTCGGCTACGACAACGTTCTGCTGCTCACCTTGGGCACAGGTGTTGGCGGTGGAGTCTTGCTGAATGGTCAACTCTTCAGCGGTCATGGCGGCGCCGCGGCGGAGCCGGGGTTAATCAGCGTGGATCCCGAGGGCCCCCCCTGCAATAGCGGCAACCGTGGTTCGTTGGAGCAGCACTGCAGCATTGCGGGCTTGCGCCGCTTGATGGATCGCGCCCCCCAGACCCTCGATGAGCTAGCTCGCGCTGGTGATCCGCAAGCCCTGGCGGCTTGGCGGGAGTACGGACGCTGGCTTGGGATCGGACTGAGTTCCTTGATCTATGTCCTGACCCCCCAGCTGGTGTTGATCGGTGGGGGACTCAGCGCGGCCAGCGATCACTTTCTGCCCCGTGCCCTGGCGGAGGTGGAGCAGCGGGTCCAGGCCGAAAGTCGCCGTGGCTTGATGATTCGCCGCGCCCAGCTCGGAAATGGAGCCGGTCGACTGGGGGCCGCGCGCTTGGCGTTGGAGCGCCTTCGCGATTGAGTCCGGCTGGGATGATGCTGATTCGAGCCAAGCAAGTGTGTGAACGTTCCTGATCCGTCGCCTGAACTGCTGCAGCGCGCTGGTGCCGTTCGCACCGCTGCGATGGCCTTGGGACGGTGCAGCGATCAGGAGCGGCGCCAGGCGGTCTTGGCGATGGCGGATGCCCTCGAGGCTGAAGCCAGCCAAATCGTGGCGGCCAATGCCGCTGATTTGGAGGCCGCGGCGGCTGATGGCTTAGCGCCGGCCCTTGTCGCCCGGTTGAAGTTGGATGCCAAGAAGTTGGCTGGGGCGATCGAGGGGGTGCGCCAGGTGGCCGAGCTGCCCGACCCGGTCGGTGTTCGCCAGATGCATCGAGAGTTGGACTCCGGCTTGGTGCTGGAGCGGTTGAGTGTTCCCCTCGGTGTTCTCGGGGTGATTTTTGAAGCCCGGCCGGATGCGGTGATGCAGATCGCGTCCTTGGCGATCCGCTCCGGCAATGGCGCCATCCTCAAGGGGGGGCGAGAGGCCAACCGCAGCTGCACCGCGATCCTGTCGGCCCTGCGCTCCGGCTTGGCCGCTTCCGCGGTTTCCCCACAAGCCCTGGAGTTGCTGACGTCCCGCGAAGAAAGCCTGGCGTTGCTCAAGCTGGACGGGCTGGTGGACTTGATCATCCCCCGCGGTTCCAATGCGCTAGTGCGCTTTATCCAGGACAACACCCGCATCCCCGTCCTTGGCCATGCCGACGGGGTCTGCCACTTGTACGTCGATCAAGAGGTTGACGTTCCCCAGGCCGTTCGGGTCGCCCTCGACGCCAAAACCCAATATCCCGCGGCCTGCAATGCCATTGAGACCCTGCTGTTGCACCGCTCGAGTGCCGCATCCTTCCTTGAGCAGGCTCTGCCCGTCTTCGCCCAGGCCGGTGTCGAGCTGCGCGGTGATGCGGCGAGTCAGGCTTTGGGGGTCTCCAAGGCGGCAGTCACGGAAGACTGGCGCACCGAGTACTCCGATCTGATCCTTTCGGTCCGGGTTGTCGATGACCTGCAGCAGGCCCTCGATCACATCGCCCAGAACGGCTCGCGCCATACCGAGTGCATTTGCTCAACCAATGGCGCTACGGCGGAGACTTTCTTGCGCAGTGTCGATAGCGCCGGGGTCTATCACAACTGCTCGACGCGTTTCGCCGATGGTTTCCGCTACGGCTTTGGCGCTGAGGTCGGCATTAGCACCCAAACCCTGCCGCCCCGCGGGCCCGTCGGACTGGAGGGTCTGGTGACCTACCGCTACCTGCTCCGCGGTGATGGTCACATTGCGGCGGATTACGCCTCCGGCGCCCGGAGCTTCACTCACCGCGATTGCCCTTTGTGAGTTCCTCCGATCGCATCTTGGTGCGGGACCTCCGCCTCTGGGCCCATGTGGGTGTTCTTCCCCATGAGCGTGAGCTGGGTCAGTGGTTCGAGCTCGATATCGAGCTCGGTTGGGATCTCAGTTCGGCCGCGGCTGCGGATGACGTGGGCGCCACCCTGGACTACAGCCGTGCCATCACAGCCCTGCAGGGCCAGGCCCGCGCCTTGCGTTGTCAGACCTTGGAGCACTGGAGTGGTCTGATCTTGGACTTACTTGAGGACCTCTACGGACCGGTGCCGATGGCCATTGAACTGCGCAAATGTCAGGCGCCTGTTCCTGGATTTGGCGGCAAGGTGGGTGTGCAGCGTCGCCGTCACCAGGCCCCCTGAACCATGTCAGAGCGTCCTCTGCTCCTGATTCATGGACTCTGGGATACCCCCCGCCTGTTTCGGCGACTGGAGCAGACGTTGCTGGAGCGCAATCCGAATCTGGAGCTCTTCGCCCCCCACTTGCCCCATCGGCTGGGAGCCACCCCGATCCGTCAGCTTGCGACCCAACTGGATGGGTTGATTCAGGAGCGCTTTGGACCCGAGACCAGCGTTGATCTCTTTGGTTTTTCGATGGGTGGGGTCATTGCCCGGACCTGGCTTCAAGAATGGGGCGGCGCGAGCCGTACCCGGCGCTTTGTCTGTTTGGGAAGTCCCCAACAGGGAACATTGACGGCCCAGCTGATTCCGCGTTGGCCCATGGCCGGGATTGCGGACATGAAGATCGGTAGCGCGCTGTTGCGTGATCTCGATGCAGGGCGTGATCGCCTGGATGAGCTGCAGTGCGTGAGTTTGTATAGCCGCACGGACATCACGGTCTTCCCGGGTTGGCGAGCGGTGTTGCCCCAGGGGCCGCGGCAAGCCCTACCCGTGTTGACCCACCGCCAACTGATTGCCCATCCCAGGGCAACGGCCGCTGTGGCTGATGTGTTGCTCGCCCCCTAGCAACAACGAATCTCATCAGAGCTGTTGTCGCTGGTCTGCAGCGTGTCTATGGGTAGGCCACGTTTGAAGGCCTCGCATGTGCTTTTCAGCCTCGGCCAGTTTTACGGCGTCAGCAGTGTTAATGCCGTTGGGGCTCTACAGCACCCATGTTGCGCAGAAGACGGGTAAACGCGACTACGTGCCCTTGGCCTTGGTGCCCTTTTTCTTCGGCGTTCAACAGTTTGTCGAAGGCTTGGAGTGGACTGCGATTGATAACGGTGGGGTGGAACCCTTGGGCACGTTGGCGGGATTGGGATTCCTCTTTTTCGCCTATTGCTTCTGGATGATCTGGATTCCGTGGAGTGCCTGGTCGATTAGTCGAACGACCGACTCCAAGGGCCTTCAGAGGCGCCTGCGCTGGGTTGCCATTGTGGCGACGGTCCTCGGCGTTGCTTTCTATTTGCCTGTCCTCTTTAATCCGCCGGCCCTCCAGCCCGCGGTCCATAGCAATGGTCGTTTGCTGTATGACGTCTCCAACTTGAACAGCATCCTTCACAACTTTGTGAATACCGAGCCCGTGGGTGAACTGGTCTATTGGGGCTTCATTGTTCTCCCCCTGATCGCTGTCTCAGATAAGGCTGTGAAGCTGTTTGGTGTTCTGATCTTTGTCTCGATCTTCCTGACCTGGCTGACCTACAGCGCAACCTTTAATTCGGTCTGGTGTTTCTATTGCGCTGTTCTCTCGATCTATGTGATCTGGATTGTCAATCGACCGGCCTTGCGCGCTGCATCGGGCCAGTAGATCAAGGGGAGGTCTCGGCATGGAGATCCAAGCAGCACTAGATGCGCTCGGCGGCTGGCTTGTTCAAACTGATATCGGCTTGGGGCTGCTGTTGGTGGTGGGGCTCTCCATGTCCCTCTCCCATGTCTTCACTCTCCTGGCCAATCGTCTCAATCGACGCCAAATCATCGTCCATCTGATTCTTGATGGCTTGATGCTTTCGGTGGCATTTCTTTTGAGCAGCACCATCGACATGGTTCTACTGGCCACCAGTGCCAGCATGACGATCCACCCCAGTGATTTCATCAATGGGGTCGCTGTTTGTTTACTCCCGGCGGCCTTTTATCTATTGGTGGCTGCCCCCTATGTCGGCGAGACCATTGGCTTCGGGATCTGGGTGCTGATGCATCTCAACGTCATCACGTTGTTGCATGCCCGTTTCGCATTGCCCTATGGCGAAGCCCTCTTCCTGGCAACTCCTGGATATGTCGTAGCCGTCCTGTTGGTCTGGCTGCTCTTTCGCCAGGGCTGGCAGGCGGGCTACAGCACTTTGGCGTCCCAACTCTCCGATACCCACGGGGCTTGAGTGATGCAGAAACGCTCCCCGGTCAGCTCCAGTCATCCCAGGGCGGCTGATGCGGCCATCCAGGCGCAGCAACATGCCCTTCGCTCCCGGCTGGGCTTTGTCGCCCTGGTCTTGGCGGTCGGTTTGGGACTCAGTTGGTTTGGTGTGGGCCATGTGCTGTTGGCCCTGCGTTCGATTTTTGACTGGACGGACATCAACCTGCTGCTCCGTTGGTCGGGCCTGTTGCTGTTGGTGCTCATCCCAACGGCCGGGATTTACTCCTTAGTGACGCAATTTGCGTTTTGGGAAGGCTGGCTGGATGGCCTCCCCGACCCCACGGCCCTCTTCCCCGATTCCCCTTCCATCAGCGAGCACCGCTGTTTTGTGGTCTATCTCGATGGGATCCACCAACTGGAGCGCGATCACCCGCCCAGGGTCTCGGCCTTTCTTGGATTACTGGATCAGCAGCTCAATCCAGCCACGCGGCTGGTGAAGGGTTTAGAGGCTTACACCGTTCTTCCTGTTGCTCTGGCGCAGGACATCGGTAGTGCCTGGTTCTGGCGCCGATTGTTTGCACTTCAGGAGGAACACCCCAACGGTTGGATTCAGCTGCTTGCCGCGGTGTTGGTTCAGGCGAACAACGTCATCAAGGTCGGGATCTCATCGGATCACCGCTACGGGCCGATCATGAATTACGAGCTCTCGCTGAAGATTGCTTTGCGCTTGGGTGAAGTCGGTTTCCGGCCGGATCAGGGCCAGAGGGTTGTGCTTGTGGGCTACAGCGGGGGCGCCGAGATGGCGATGGGTGTTGCGGACTATCTGCGCCGCATCTGCCGCTCGCCGGTGAGCATCGTCAGCTTCTGTGGTGTCTTCAGTGGCAACCAACTCCTGAACCAACTCTCCAAGATCACGATGATCATTGGCAGCCGTGACCCGGTAGCCGCCTTTGGTCGCATTGCCTATCCGGGGCGATCGCCGTTGCTCCCCCTGTCCAACTGGAATCGAGCCCTCAAACACTCCTGCATTGAACGCCGCGAAATCGACGGGATGAACCACAACGGTCTTCGCGGTCCCTTCGCCGAGCTGCATCGCCAGGCCGTGGTCGATCAGATCGTCCAGGCCATTGAGTCAGAGGACGCGGTCGCGTTGCGCTAGTCGGAACGGACTGCTCTCGGGTTGACAGGCCTCAAGCCGTCGCTTGGCCTCTTTGCTCGCCTCGCCAAACGAGAAGCCATCGTGCGGCAAGTTCGCCAGCGCCTGGCGGTAGCGCTCGAGAGCCTTTGGCTCAGCCTGCAGGGCCTCTGCCCGACGCAGCAGCCGCTCGCGCCAGATGCCACCAAGCAGGCAGGGGAAGAGATCGCAGCGGCCCTCCAGGGCCTGTTGCAAGAGTGCTGAACTGTCGATGCAGAATCCCAACGCGCCATAGCCCCCCAGCCAAAGGCCATCGGCATCGCTCTCCTGATTGTGGATCTGTGCCACCAGATCGCAGAGATCCATCACCTCAAGGAGACGCTGCCCCTCATACGCCTCCCCCAGGTAGCGGACCGTTCCATTGCGGCGGTCGTTCTGCCAAGGACGGTGCAGGTCGTTTAGCGCTTCCCAACCGCAGAGACCCTCCGTGCCTTGGTAGTACTGCAACCGCAGTAGTTCCGCCCCCTTGCGCCATTCCAGCTCCAGGCAGCTATGGGGCAGGAGGCTTTGAATCTCCTTGCCATCGTCTCCGAGCAGACCCGTTCGGATCGGAAGAGCGAGGGGGATCTGGCTCCAGTTCGCAGCTGAAGGATCCGCTCCAGGGAGGCTGGCACCGAGGCCGAAGCTGGCCACGCTGGCCCGCAACTGAGCCCGCAGGCTCCAGCCGCTGTCCTGCAGGCGGGCGAACCAGGTGCGGCAGCTGCTGGCTCCATCGATCCGCCAGGGCGCTCCGCCCAGTCCGTTGGCCGAGAGCCGATTTAAGACACGGGCGGCCAGGGCGTTGCGGCAGCGTTCCCCAGGGGATTGCTCATGGCGGAGCCCGACGTTGTGCCAGATCAGACCACCGCTCAAGGGGCCGGCCTCGGCATTCAGCGCCGGTTCGGGGTCCGCTGGGGCGGGTTTGAGCCTCAGGAGCTCCTCCGAGCTGGTGGGGAGGGAGCGCTCTTCTGTGCCCCGCCAACGCGCGATCGCTCCATCGCCATTCGGCAAAAGGTGGGGCAGCGCATCGGCCACTCCAGCGAGTAGGGCCGGAGTCAACAGTTCACGTTCGACAAGCCCACCCAGGGATTGCAGCCGCTGGGGCAGGTCCGCCGGCGCCAGTTTCCATCCCCTGGGCAGAAGCCAGAGCAGTGGCAGCAACTGGGGTTTGTGCAGTTGCTGGGCCAGACGTTTGAGCCAATCGGCTCGCGTTAAGCCCGAGCGAAAAACGCTTTGCTCGAGTGCCTCTTCAAAGGCGAGGAGCGGAACAGAGCAGGACCAGTTCGGATCCAGCTGCAGTGGATCGGCATGGGACAAGCGGGGAGAGACTCCAGCCATGTCACGGCCCATCTCCCCCCATCCTGGAGGGATTGGTTTTAGACGGCCACCAGTCCGGAGTGGCGAATCAGGGCCTCGCTGCTGGGTTGGCGACCGCGGAAGGCTTCGAAGACCTGCTTGGGATCCAAGCTTCCCCCGAGGCTGAGCACGGTGTTGCGGAAGCGACGTCCGGTTTCACGGATCTGCTCTTCGTTGTCGAGGCCCACCTCTTCAAAGGCGCCGTAGGCATCGGCACTAAGCACCTCGGCCCACTTGTAGGAGTAGTAGCCGGCGGCGTAGCCCCCCGCAAAGATGTGTCCGAAGGAGCAGAGGAAGGCGTCCTCATCGATGGGGGCCAGCACCGCGGTGTTTGCCGCGATCTCTCGGCGCAGCGCCTCCGGTGTGATGCCGGCACCGGCCGTCCACTGGCTGTGCAGGCGTAGATCGACCAGTGCAAAGTGCACCTGCCGCAGTGTTGCGGATCCCCCCATGAAGGTGCGGGCTGCAAGCAACTTGGCGAATTCGCTCTCTGGAAGGGGGGCGCCGCTCTCCCAATGGCGGGCCATCCCCATCAAGGTGGCGCGGTCGTAGCACCAGTTCTCCATGAACTGGCTAGGTAGCTCAACGGCATCCCACTCCACCCCATTGATTCCGGCGGCCTGCGGGTGCTCGACGCTGGTCAGCATGTGCTGGAGGCCGTGCCCGAACTCGTGGAAGAGGGTCTCGACCTCGTCGAAGGTCATCAGGCTCGGGGTCTCTCCGACCGGTGCACTTTGGTTGCAGATCAGGTAGGCCACCGGGAGGACAGCGCTGCCGTCCTCGCGCTTGGAGCGCACCAGGCACTCATCCATCCAGGCCCCACCGCGCTTGCTGCCAGGCCGGCTGTAGGGATCGAGATAGAACCCGGCGATCGGTGTGTCCTGCTCGAGGATGCGGAAGAAACGCACATCCGGATGCCAGATCGGCGCGTCGCCATCGGCGGCCTCGATGCGGATCCCGAATAGCCGTTCGCTCAGGGCAAAGAGACCGTCGAGCACCTGGGGTAGGGGGAACCAGGGGCGCAGCGCTTCGCTGTCGAGCTCGAAACTTTCCTTGCGCAGGATCTCCGCCCAATAGCTGATGTCCCAGGGCTGCAGATCGTCCGCTTCCGCTGCCCCGTGGGCCTTGGCACAGCCTGCCAGGGTCGCCAGCTCCTGTTGGGCAATGGGGTAAGCGGCACTGCGCAGATCCTCCAGCAGGGCTTCGACGGCCTGCTCGGAATCGGCCATCTTTGAGGCGATGCTGAGCTCAGCCCAGTTGGCGAAGCCGAGGCGCTCAGCCTGCTGCCGCCGCAGGGTCAGGATTTCTTCGATCAAGGGCCAGTTGTTGAGCTCGCTGCCGTCCTGGCCGGATGCGCGGCTGACATGGGCCTTGTAGAGCTGCTCCCGCAGGTCTCGCCTGCGGCTGTATTTCATGAAGGGCACGTAGCGCGGCATGTCCAGGCCCAGGAGCCAGGGGCCCGTTTCCCCACTCGCTCTCTCATCGCCGGCCTGGCGGGCCGCTTGGGCCAGCTGATCCATCAGGCTCGGGGGCAATCCCTCCACCTCGTCGGACTGCGTCAGGCGCAGGGTCCAGTTGTTGGTGGCGTCGAGGACCTGGTTGCCGAAGCGTGTCGAGAGCTCCGCCAAGGTCTGACTGGCGGCGTTGAAGGCCTCTTTGACAGTGCCGCTCAGGCCAACACCCCGCAACTGCATGTCCCGCAGCTCGGCATCGAGGATTCGCTGTTGCGTCCCGTCGAGTTCGGAGCGTCGCTCCTTCAGCTGCTCGAGAGCGCGGTAGATGACCTGGCTTTGACCCGCGCGGTTGCCGAACTGCACGACAGCGGCCTGCTGGCTGGCATGGGCATCCCGGAGTTCCGGGCTGTTGCAGACCCCGTTGAGGTGACTGACGACGCCCCAACTCCAGCGCAGGCGCTCACCCAGTCGCTGGAGCGGATCGATCACCGCATTCCAGTCCAGGGGCTCCCCCTTTGCGAGCCTCTCGCTGAGCTGGGCCTCGAGGGATCCCAGCTCAGCCTCGAGGGATTCCATCAGGCCTGGAATGTGTTCGCGGACCGCCTCGGGTGTGATGGCTTCGAACTGCGGCAGCCCTTCACCGCGCAGAATTTCCGGCTGAGCGGTGGCGTTGGCGGCGCGGCTGTCGGTCATCGGTGAGGCCATGGATGGCCCCATTCCAGCCCAGGTGAAGGGTCCTTGGGGGGTTAACCGAGGGCGGGTAGCCGAAGGGCAACCACGGCGTGCTGGGCGAGGTCGTTGGAGAGGGCGGTGGTGGTCGCCTCGTAGAGATCAATGGCGACCCGGGGCCAGAAGCCAATCACGAGGGTGGGCACCAGCAGGGTCAGGCCAATCAAAAGTTCCCGGGGCTTCATGTCACCGAGAACCGCCAGAGCGGGGATCCGGGGACCAAAGAAGACGCGGCGGCAGAGGCTCAGCAGGTAGATCGGGGTCAGCACCACGCCGATCGCGGCCAGGACCACGGCAATCACGCGGAAACCCACGGTGAAGCCGTCATTGCTGGTCACACCGAGGAACACGGTGATTTCACTGACAAAACCGCTCATGCCCGGCAACGCCAGTGAGGCCAGGGAGCTGGCCACAAAGAAGGCGAAGGTGATCGGCAGGACCTTGGCCAGACCACCCATGTTGGGGATCGAGAGGGTTTTGGTCCGCTCGTAGAAGACGCCGGTGACAAAGAACATCGCGGCGGCAATCAAGCCGTGGCTGATCATCTGCAACATGGCGCCGCTCATGCCGAGGCTGTCGATCGCCCCGATCCCCAGCAGGACAAAGCCCATGTGACTCACCGAGCTGCAGGCGATCCGGCGTTTGACGTTGTCCTGGGCGAAGGCATTGAGGGCGCCGTAGACGATGTTGACGATGCCCAGAACGATCAATGCCGGTGCCAGCTGCAGGTGCGCCTCCGGGAGCATCTGCACGTTGAAGCGAAGCAGGGCATAGCCGCCCATCTTCAAGAGCACACCGGCCAACAACATCGAAACCGGTGCGTTCGCTTCGCCGTGGGCATCGGGAAGCCAGGTGTGCAGCGGGAACATCGGCAGCTTCACCCCGAAGCCCACCAGGAAGCCGAGATAGCAGAGCAGGCCGAATACGCCGCCGGGAGAGCGGGCGATCAGTTCACTCAGGTTGAGGGTGAAGGGGCCATTGAGGGCCAGAGCCAGGCCGCTGAGCAGGATCAGCAGGGAGGCTGTGGCGGTGTACAGGATGAATTTGGTGGCTGCGTACTGACGTTGTTGGCCGCCCCAGATCGCAATCAGCAAATAGACCGGGACAAGCTCCAGCTCCCAGGCCAAGAAGAACAGCAGGAAGTCCTGCGAGAGAAACACCAGGGCCTGGGCCGAAGCTTGAACCAGCAGCAGCGCGAAGTAGAGCCGGGTCTTCTTCTGAATGTTCCAACTCGCCGCCACGGAGAGCAGCGTGACCAATCCGGAGAGCACCACCAGTGGGGCGGAAAGCCCATCGGTGGCCAGAGACCACTCCAGGCCAATGACAGGAACCCAGGCGAAGCGCTCCACCAGCTGGAGGCCCGCAATCGAACCGTCGTAGTGCTGGCTGAAGACGTAAAGCATCAAGCCGAGGTCCGCCAGCAGGGTGACCAGGGCAACGGTCCGGGGCAGCTTGGGGTCGGTGCCGTCTCCAGGGAGGAGCATCACCAGCGGGGCGATCGCGATCGGCAACAGGGCGATCAGGCTCAGCCAGGGAAACGTGGTTGGCGCCGCCAGGGTGCCGTTGATCAGGGCGGAGTCGCCAAATGCGGAGCCGGGAATCGCTGCAGACGCGGCCAGCAGGGGCAGATTGGCGTCCATGGCGTGCACGGCTTTGGGATGTCTTTACGGCTATCCCGCATCTGGGCCT
>JAAZUZ010000130.1 GCA_018623875.1 Synechococcus sp. HW_metabat.21 | reverse complement strand
CGGGCGGCAGGCCTTGATTCAGGTCCCACTGGATTTGGGGGCCGTGCTCGCCTGCCCACTGCTCGAGCAGGGCGGAGCAGGCGTCCACCCGTAGCCATGGGCCCTGCTCCAGGCTGGCGGTCAGGGAGCGGCTCAACAGGCCCGTTCCAGCGCCCAAATCCGCCAGGGGACCTGGGGGAAAGTGCAGTCGATGGCGAGCGCTCAGGTTGGCCAGTCGTTGGGCGACCGCGGCCTGGAGTCGGGCTCGGCTGGTGTAGCGCTGCGCCCCTTCGCTGAAGCAGCCCCGGACCTCCGCGCTAAACCCCGCTGCCGGCAAATCAGGCCTGGACATCGGTAATCCAGTCGAGGACGGCGTCCGGCAGGGCGGGATCGATCAGGGAATGGCCCAGGTCGCTGCGGCTCCAGACAGTGGCCTCGGGGAGGGCCTGTTTGAGCTCCTCCCGGCTGCTGGCGTTGACGATCTGGTCTTGGCTGGCCTCCACGATCAGGACGGGGATGCCGCTGGGGAAGCCCGCCGGTAGGCCGCTGGTGGCTCCCAGACGCTCGAGGTCCTCCACTAGGCGGCTGCGGCCCTCGGGGCTGATGCCCTGCTCGAGAGGCCCCTCCGGCAGCAGCGCTCGGGACTGGGGTCTGGCCGCCTGCTGCAGGAAATCCCGCAGTTGGTCGTGCTCTTCACCGGCCCTGATGCGCCGGCCCATGGCCCGAAGGGCGGCGTTGACGGCTCGCCCCTCGCGGCCTTCGGGGACAAAGCGCGTGAAGCTCGCCAAGAGGACGGCGGCGGAGGCCTCACGCCAGATGGCTTCGCCCAGGAGATGGGGACCGAAGGAGTGGCCGATGACCACCCGCCGCTCGCTGCCGGAGCTCCAGCTGGGCTGCAGGGGGGATTCCTGGCCGTAGCCCCGTTCGCCGCAGCAGAAAGACCAGCCGCGGGCGGCCGCTGACTTGATCCAGGGGGCCCAGCCGCGGTGATCCCCTGCCCAGCCGTGCATGCCGATCAGTTGGATACCGCTCATGGTGTCCCCAGGGCCTGGATCAGCCGAGACAGGGTGCCGGCGGGGCAATCGTGGCGAAGCACGAGCCGCAGCCGTGCCGTCCCATCCGGAACGGTGGGCGGGCGGATGGCCACGCTCAACAGTCCGGCCTGCTCGAGTTGCGCTTGCAGGAACAGGGCGCGTTGGTCGTCCCCCACCATCAGCGGCAGGATCGGGCCGCTCCCCCCCGGCCTCGGCCAGCCGGCCTCCGCGAGGGCGTTGCGCCAGCGTTCCGCCCGCTCCAACAGCGCCCGCCGTTCCGGCTCCCGTTCCTGGATGGCCCGTAGGCCGGCGGCGGCGGCCGCCACCAGCGGCGGAGCCAGGGCCGTGCTGTAACGGAAAGGCCCGGAATGCTGAAGCAGCCAGTCCCCGACTGTGGCGTTGCCTGCCAGGAAGGCTCCACCACTGCCGAAGGCCTTGCCGAAGGTGCCGCTGATCAGACTGATCTGCGCGATCCCATAGCCCAGGCCCCGGCCCCCATCGCCGAGGACCCCCAGGCTGTGGGCTTCATCCAGCAGCAGCGCAGCTCCATGGCTGGCGCAGATCTCGGCCAGAGCGCCCACATCGGGTGAGCTGCCCTCCATGGAAAACAGGCTTTCGCTGAGCACCAGCAGCCGGCGCTGGGGTGCGTCGCGCCTGGCCCGCACGAGCAGCGCCTCCAGGTCCGCCAGGTCGTTGTGTTGGAAGCGCCGCAGTTTGGCGCCACTGGCCTGGATGCCCACCAGCAGCGAGTGGTGAATCAGCCGATCGGCAAGCACCCAGGTGTGCCGGTCGGCCAGGGCCTGGACGGCGGCGATGTTGGCCTGGAATCCGCTCGGGTAGAGCAGCACCCGCTCGCGTCCGAGCCAGTCACTGAGGGCTTGCTCAAGCTCCGCGTGGATCGGCCGTGTGCCGCTGATGAGGCGGGAGGCCCCGGCTCCCACGCCGACGGCTTCGATGGCGGCGCTGGCGGCCCGTTGTAGGGCGGGATCGCGGCTCAGCCCTAGATAGTCATTGCTGGCCAGATCCAGCAGGGGACGCTCCTCGCCAGCGAACGCGGCTTGCCCCGCTGGCGCAAGGCTGCGGAGGCGGCGGCGCCGGGCGGCGGGCAACGTCTGCAGGTCAGCGGCCAGGGGTGCCAATGGATCGGCTGCGTCCATCGCCCCAGCTCTGCCCTCGGGTGAATGCCCTCAGTTTGCCCGTTTGGCCGGAGCCCATAGGATCTGCTAATGCCCAGCAGCAGCCCAACGGCCCAGTCTTCAGAGGTGCCGCCCCTCGAGCAGCTGTTTCCCTTCAGCCTCGATGACTTTCAGCTCGAGGCGATTGAGGCCCTGAACCAGGGCCACTCGGTGGTGGTGAGTGCTCCCACCGGCTCGGGCAAAACCTTGATTGGCGAGTACGCGATTCACCGCGCTCTCGCCCACGGTCAGAAGGTCTTCTACACAACGCCGCTCAAGGCGCTCTCGAACCAAAAGCTCAGGGACTTCCGCGAGCAGTTCGGGGCGGAACGCGTCGGTCTGATGACCGGGGACCTCACCGTGAATCGGGAGGCCTCCATCGTCGTCATGACCACGGAGATCTTCCGAAACATGCTCTACGCCGAGGCCGACGAGGGCGATGACCCCTTGGCCGACGTGGAGGCCGTGGTGCTCGACGAGTGCCACTACATGAACGACTCCCAGCGCGGAACCGTCTGGGAGGAATCGATCATTCATTGCCCGCCGGTGGTCCAGCTGGTGGCCCTCTCGGCGACGGTGGCCAATGCCGGGCAGCTGACCGATTGGATCGAGGCGGTCCACGGGCCGACCCGGCTCGTCATGAGCGATTTCCGGCCGGTGCCGCTGCAGTTCAGCTTCTGCAGCGCGAAGGGTCTCCATCCCCTGCTGAATGACGAGGGCACAGGCCTTCACCCCAACTGCAAGGTCTGGCGTGCCCCTAAAGGACGCAACCGCCGCGGACCGAAAACCCCAAGGCCCCCGCAGCCCGAGGCACCACCGCTGGGTTTCGTGGTGGCGCAGATGGCGGAGCGAGAGATGCTCCCGGCGATCTATTTCATCTTCAGCAGGCGCGGCTGTGACAAGGCCGTGCGCGATCTCGGCAAGGTCTGCCTGGTGACCCCCCAGGAGCAAGCCCGGATCCAAGAGCGCCTGGACGCCTTCATGGCGGCCACCCCGGAGGCGGTGCGGGACGGCGGCCATGACGATGCCCTCCTGCGCGGCATTGCGGCCCACCACGCCGGCGTCTTGCCGGCTTGGAAGGAGTTGATCGAGGAGCTCTTCCAGCAGGGTCTCGTGAAGGTCGTCTTCGCGACCGAGACCCTGGCGGCTGGCATCAACATGCCCGCCCGCAGCACCGTGATCTCCGCGCTCTCGAAGCGAACGGAGCGGGGGCACCGTCCCTTGATGGGCAGCGAATTCCTGCAGATGGCCGGCCGGGCGGGTCGCCGCGGTCTGGACTCCCAGGGCTATGTCGTCACCGTCCAGAGTCGTTTTGAGGGTGTTCGCGAGGCGGGGCAGCTCGCCACGAGCCCGGCGGACCCCCTGGTCAGCCAGTTCACCCCGAGCTACGGCATGGTCTTAAACCTGCTGCAGCGCTACGAGCTCGCCAAGGCCAAAGAGCTGGTGGAGCGCAGCTTTGGCCGCTATCTGGCCACCTTGGATCTCAGCGAGGACGAGGCCCGCATCAGCGAGCTCCGTGAGCAGCTCGGCGACCTCAGCGACACCGTCGAGAACGTCGATTGGGAGGACTTCGAGGACTACGAGAAGCAGCGCGGTCGCCTGCGGGAGGAGCGCCGACTGCTGCGGATCCTGCAGCAGCAGGCTGAGGAAACCCTGGCCCATGAACTGACCTTGGCCCTTCGCTTTGCCAGCGAGGGAACCCTGGTCAGCCTCAAGGCGCCGGTGCTGCGCGGCCGGGTCACCCCCGCGGTGATCGTGGAGAAGCAGCAGGGGTCAGGTCAGTTCCCGCTGCTCTGTTGCCTCACCGACGAGAACGTCTGGGTGCTTGTCCCCTGCAGTGCCGTGGTCAGCCTGCATGCGGAGCTGACCTGCCTGCAGGTCAAGGATGTGGCCGTGCCTGAGCTGCATCGCGCGGGGGAGCTGCGCCACGGCGACCAGGCCAGCGGCGGTCTGGCCTTGGCCGTCGGGCACATGGCCCGGCGCCACGACATGGTCACCCCCCAATACGACCTGGCCGGCGAAGTGCAGGCCCAGGCACATCTGGTGCGGGAATTGGAGCTGGCCCTGGAGCTGCATCCTGCCCATGGCGCTGGTGATCGCAAAAAGCTGCGCAAGAAGCGCTTCCGCATGGAGGAGCTGGAGGCGGAGATCGCAGAGCGGCAGCGCGTTCTGCATTTCCGCGCCAATCGCCATTGGGAGACCTTCCTGGCCCTGATCGACATCCTGCGCTTCTTCGGTTGCCTCGATGGCGACGAGGGTTTGGATCCCAGCGAGGTCGGCCGGACCGTGGCGGCTCTCCGGGGCGATAACGAGCTCTGGTTGGGACTGGCGCTGATGAGCGGCCACCTCGATGAACTCGAGCCCGCCGACCTGGCCGCCGTGCTCGAGGCGATTTCCACGGAGGTCAACCGTCCGGATCTCTGGAGTGGCTATCCGCCGCCGCCCGCCGCCGACGAAGCCATGCATGACCTGCGCGGGATTCGCCGTGAACTGCAGCGACAACAGGAGGCCGGCAAGGTCGTGATGCCGGTCTGGTTTGAAGGGGAATTGATGGGCCTGGTCCATGCCTGGGCCAAGGGCGTCAGCTGGAGCGATCTGATCGCCAACACCTCCCTCGATGAGGGTGATGTGGTGCGGATCATGCGTCGCACCGTGGATCTCCTGGCCCAAATTCCCTACTGCGAGGCCATCAGCGAACAGCTGCGCACCAATGCCCGTGCCGCGCTGAAAGCGATCAACCGCTTCCCCGTGCGCGAACCGATTGATGGGG
>JAAZUZ010000129.1 GCA_018623875.1 Synechococcus sp. HW_metabat.21 | reverse complement strand
GGGCTCCATCACGTGCAGTTCCTGGATGCCGTGTTGCTCGATCCACTCCCCTAAGGCGGTGCTGAAGCGGTCGGTTTCCAGGTAATCGACGGTCCAACCCTGGGCCCGGAGATCAGCGGCAAAGTGCCGCATGGCACTCCAGACCAACACCAGCTTTTGCGCGTGGTAAGCGCGCCGCTCCAGAACGGAGCAGCTCTCCAAGAGCAAGACGCGAGCCCTTGTGGGGTCTGCGCCGACCAAGGCCGCTTGCTGGAGATTCAGTTGATCGCCGAGAACCCAGATGCCGATGGTCATGCTGGCTCACCCGCCAGACGGCAGGCCTTGCTGGCCACGGCCCGGGCATAACCACGTTCCACCAACCCGGCGGCCGGGGACAGTTGTCCATTGCGGCAATCGATCACAACGCGTTCGCGATGGCCCCGTTGGTCACTGATCCGCATCCGCAGCTGGAAGTGATGTTTGGCACTCCGGCTGATTTCATCGGCGCAAATGGGCCCAATGCAGAGGCCAGGAGCCGCGAAAGCCCCCGCGGGAAGGACGAGCAGCAGGACGCTGATCGAAGCCAAGATCCAGCACAGCGGCTTCAACCAGCAAGCTCCAAAGGCCGTTCATTCTCGGACTCCATCGCGTCCGCCTGCGGATCAGCGGCAGCGCCGGGGTGGAAGTGATCCCAAATGACCTTGGCCAAGCCGGGGCCCATGCCTGGTGCGGCCGCGAGGGCCTCCGGGCTCGCCAGTTGGATGGCGTCAATCGAGCGGAAATGGGCCAGGAGTTCCTTGATCCGCTTGGGTCCGAGGCCTGGGATGTCGGACAAGCGGGAGCGTTTCATTCGCTCACCCCGCTGCTGACGGTGGAAGCTCACCGCAAATCGGTGGGCCTCATCGCGCAGACGGCGCAAGAGCTGAACCCCGAGCTGCTCGGGTTCACTCTCTAAGGGCTGCTTCACTCCTGGGATAAAGACCTCCTCGCGCTGCTTGGCCAAGGAGCAGACCACGAGGTCTTCATCGAGATTGAGCTCGCGCAGGGCTTCCATCACGGCAGAGAGCTGTCCCTTGCCTCCGTCGATCATCACGACATCAGGCCAATCGTTCAGCCCGCCGGTATGTAAGGCGGATCCTGCGGATCGGCGCAGCTCCTTGAGGTCCGCACCTGCGGCTTTGGCCTGGGCCCAGCGCCGGAAGCGCCGGCGCATGATTTCAGCCATCGCCATGAAGTCATCGGAGTGGCCGGCGCGGATCGAGCTGCTCTGGATCTTGTATTTGCGGTAGTGCTGCTTGGCGGGAAGGCCATCGATGAACACCACCTGAGATGCCACCGCGTCGCTGCCTTGGATATGACTGATGTCGTAGCCCTCGATTCGCCTCGGGGGGGTGTTCAACTCGAGCAGTTGCGCCAGGTCCTCCGTGGCCAAAAGGTTTTGTTCGCTCGCCCGGCGGGCCCTCTCCAGTTCGTAGTTGGCATTGCGTTCGACCAACTCGATGAAGTCCGCCTTTTGAGCGCGCTGGGGAACAGCGAGGCGGACCTTGCGACCACGCAATTCCGAAAGCCAGTCCTCGATGAGCTGCTGCTGCGGCAAAGGCTCCTGGAGCAATAACTCGGGGGGAATCTCGACCCCCTCAACCTGGCTGTAGTGCTCCTCGATCACCGTTTGCAGGATTCGCCCCATCGCTGCCCGGCGCTCAGCTGAAGGCGGCAGGTCTCCGCCAGCGCCTTCCTCCGCTGGGGGCATGCCAATCGCATCCGCGGTGAACCCGAGACGACCCACCAGTTTTCCGGCACGCATCTGGAAGAGCTGAACAGCCGCCACCCGCTCATCCGCCGCCAACGCCAACACATCGCGGGATACCGAGCTGTCGCCGAGGCTCATTTTTTGGTCAGCCGTCAAGGTGTCGATCCCTTGGAGCTGGTCGCGGACGCGGGCCGCACTCTCGAAGTCCAAACGTTCGGCGTAGCGCTCCATCTGCTCGTGCAGCAGGTCCAGGAGTTCGTCATTGCGTCCCTGGAAGACCATCGCCACCTGCCGGAGGGTTTGGTGGTAGTCCTCGGACGTGATCTTTTCTTGGCAAACCCCCGGACAGCGGCCAATGTCGTAGTTCAGGCAGGTGCGATCGCGATGCAGCGGCTGGGGGCGCTGCCGCAGCGGGAAGACGCGTTTAACGAGGCCCAGGGTGCGGCGCAGGAGGCCCACATCGACGTAGGGACCGTAAAAGCGATCGAGCGGGGAGCGGAATCGCCGTCTCCGGGTGATGAAGATCCGCGGGTAAGCCTCACTCCAGGTGATGCACAGGTAGGGATATTTCTTGTCGTCTTTCAACAGCACATTGAAGTGCGGCTGATGGTTCTTGATCAGGTTGGCCTCCAGGGCCAATGCCTCCGCCTCACTGTCGGTGACGATGAACTCGATCTCGCAGACCTGGCGCACCATCAGGGCGATGCGAGGGGAATGGCCATGGCCGCTCCCGCTCTGGAAGTAGCTGCGGACCCGGTTGCGCAGCACCTTGGCCTTCCCGATGTAGAGGATTCGATCCTCCGCATCGCGCATCAGATAGCAGCCCGGCTCGGTCGGGACCTCCTTGAGGCGGGCCTTCAGCCGAGACGGGTCTTGCAGGAGTGGCTTCAACCGCCGTACTGCCAGCCAGTGCTGCTGAGTTCGAGCGCGGCAGCATCGCGATGGAGAACGGCGCTCTTCACCTCGCCGACAAAGACGGTGTGATCACCGTGGGCCACCTGGCCGACCAGTTCACATTCGACGCCGCCCAGGGCGTCATTGAGGATCGGCAGTCCCAGTTCGCCCAGGCTGAAGGGGGCGGCGTCAAAGCGGCCACCGACACCTTTTTGCGGCTTGAAGAAGACGGCGGCCAGATCCTTCTGATCCGCCGCCAGGACGTTCAACGAGAACCGCTTCGTCCGTTGAATCATCCCGTTGCTGGTGCTGTCGGCACGCACCGCCATCACCACAAGGGGTGGCTCGAACGAACCCTGGGTGACCCAGCTGGCCGTGAAGCCGTTGACCTCGTCACCTTCAGCGACGCCACAGATGAAGAGCCCGTGGGGAATCTTGCGCAGCAGGGTCTTCTTGGCGTCTGCGTTCAGTGCCATGGATCGGGGCCTTCAGAACCCAAACTCTAGGAACGGCAGTGCCTTTGCGGGCCTATGGCGATGAGTGCGTTTCTAGGATTAAGGGATGAAAGCCCTGTATCCCGGCAGCTTTGATCCCCTCACCCTGGGGCATCTGGATGTGATCGAGCGGGGGGCTCATCTGTTTGACGGGCTCGTCGTAGCCGTCCTGCGGAACCCAAGTAAGAACCCCTGCTTCAGCGTGGAGCAGCGGATTGAGCAAATCCGTAGCGCGACCGCCCACCTCCATCAAATCGAAGTTGCGGCATTCGATGGCTTGACCGTGGAATTCGCCGAACGCTGCGGCGCCGGCGTGATCCTTCGAGGTCTCAGGGCTCTGAGCGACTTTGAGTACGAGTTGCAAATCGCCCACACCAACAAAAGCCTCGCGCCTGAACTGGAGACGCTGTTCCTGGCAACGGCAACGGCCCACAGCTTTCTCAGCAGTTCAGTCGTGAAGGAGGTGGCCCGTTTCGGCGGTCCGGTTGGTCACATGGTCCCCACAGGAGTGGCGGAAGATCTACTGAGGCTTTTTAATCAGTAGTCCCTCCACGCACCCGCTGATGTCCGAGACGCAGCTGACCTCCGTGCTCGACCAGCTGGATCAACTGGAGGAAGTCGTCCTGGACGGCACCCGCGTCCCCTTCAGCGGCGGACGTCTGGTGAACGAACAGGACGCCATCGAATTAATGGACGCCGTTCGGGATGCACTCCCCGCTCAGTTGGTCAAGGCGGACGAGCTCGTGGCGAAGAAAGACGAGTTCATCACCCAAGCCCGTCAAAAAGCGGATGACATCGTCGCTCAGGCCAAGCAACAGCGTGATCAGCTGATCAATAGCCAGTCGATCCGCAGTGAAGCGGAACGGCAAGTTGCTGAATTGAGAGAACAGGCCCGCCAGCAGTGCGAGCAGATGATTGCCCAGGCCCGCCAGCAGGTTGCCAAGACCGAACAGGAGCACCAGTCCCGGTTGGCTCAACTGGAGCAGCAGTTCAGCCAGCGCCGCCAGCAGTTGGAGCAGGAGGGCCTGCAACGCCGCCAACAACTTGACCAGGAGGCCATCGAACTCAAGCGTCAGCTGAGTGAGCAGCACGAACAGGCCCGTAAGCAGGGGCTGACGGAACTGGAAAAAGTGCGTGTTGAGTCCCTGCGCCTTCAACAGAGCAGCCAGGCAGAAGCAGAACGGGTCCAGGGGGATGCCCTCCAGTTCCGTCAGCAGACCCAGCAGCAGTGTGAGTCGCTGATCGCCCGCAGCCGTCAGGAAGCCAGCTCCATTCAGGAGGGGGCGAATCGCTATGCCGAGCAGGTCCTCGGTGAGCTGGAGGATCGTCTTCGGGAGATGGGGCAGGTGGTCGTGGCTGGCAAGCGTGAGCTGGTCAAGCTGCAGGGCGTGAACCCAGCGTCCCTGGTGCCAACCACCGCCGCTGGCCAGCAGCAAGCCGTCCCAATTAACCGAGCCCGCCGTGCCGCCGATCGCATCCGCCGCGCCGCTGGAAACCGCTAAGCGCAACCCTCCTGGCGGGTTCGTCGCAGCAATTGGCCGATCACGGTGTTCGGGGTCTCTGAGCCGTTGGAGATCATGCTGATGTAGCGGGGACCCTCACTCGTGTTCAGCAGTCCGCTGACCGACCGCACCCCTCGGATCGTGCCGGTCTTGCCAAAGAACTCGCCTTGAAGTTCGGTGTCATACCAATAGTTCCGCAGGGTCCCCCGCTCCCCCGCGATCGCCATCGAGGCGAAGTAGTGATCTGCCATCGGATGATGCGCCATTCGCAGCATCAAGGCGACCAAGTGACGACTGGTCAGGCGATTGCCACGATCGAGACCACTACCGTCGACGACCTTGACCCCCGTCATCGG
>JAAZUZ010000128.1 GCA_018623875.1 Synechococcus sp. HW_metabat.21 | reverse complement strand
GGCACAGTGGCCGTCGCTGGCCTCACCCTCGGCGCCGACCCCCTGGTCAGTGGCGTTGCCCAAGCCGCGGCGCTGGCCGGGCAGGAACTGGATGCGCTGATCGTCCGCAAGGAGGCCAAGGGTCACGGCACCGGTGCATGGCTGGAGGGCCCCCTGCCTGAACCCGGCAGCCGCATCACCGTGCTGGAAGACGTTGTCACCACCGGCGGGTCCTCACTGAAAGCTGTCAAGCAATTGCGGGAAGCGGGTTACGTGGTCGAGCGGGTGGTGACGATCGTCGACCGCCAGGAGGGTGGCCTGGCCGCCATGCAGGAGGCCGGCCTCGAGCTGCGCAGCCTCTTCCAACTCGATGAAGTCGCAGCGGCGCATCAGGCATGAGCGCTACCAGCCGCTGGGGCACCCCCGTCAGCTTGATTCGCCTGGAGGGCGGCGACACCCGTCGCTTCCTCCACGGCCAAAGCAGCCAAGCGATTGAGCTGGCCCAGCCCGGCGCCTGCTTGGCCACCTGCTTGATCAGTCCCACGGCCCGCATGCGGGGCCTGGCCCTGGTGGCCGTGGACGACGCCGGCGCCGATCTGATCGTGATCGCCGGCGACGGCGAGGCCATCCGCAGCGGCTTGGATCGCGTGCTGTTCCCAGCCGACAACGTGCGAATGGGGGCGCTGGAGCAGGCCACCCTCTGGCAATGGCAGGGCGACGTTGAAGCCGAGGCGAAGGATCTATTGCGACCAGGCGTCGACCTGGGCAGCGGTCCCTCTGCTCCAGCGCTGTTGCAGCGATCTGAATCCGGACTGCCCCCTTGGCTAGAGGCCCTGCCGCAATGGTCGACGGAGGAGGTGGAATCGAACCGCCTGCGCCACGGACTGCCAGCAGCACCGGGTGAACTCAACGACGACACCAATCCGTTTGAACTCGGCCTGGCGGACTGGGTGAGCCTGAACAAAGGCTGCTATGTGGGCCAAGAGACCCTCGCGAAACTCGCCACCTACGACGGGGTCAAGCAGCAGCTGCGCTCTTGGCAAAGCAGTGAAGCCGTTGAGCCAGGCACCAGCCTGAGCAACGCTGCAGGTGAACGCGCTGGTGTAGTGACCTCCGCACAAGGCAACCGGGGACTGGCGCTGATCCGGCGCTCTTGCCTGGACGCAACCTCACTCCAAGCCGGGACGGTCTCGCTCAGCGTGAGCAAGCCGTTGGGCTTCATCGATCCGCCGGTGGGAGCGGGCGGTCAGGGCTAATTCCCGTTCTGCTCGAGGAGCCAGCGCGCCACCACCCAGGTCGCCAAGGCATCGTCGTGGTTGTAGCGGAAGATCCGGCGCAGGTTTTGGCGGGAGCCGCGGCCATCGGCGCCGGCTCCCCCCAGGCGCCAGCGCCGCCACCAGAGCAGCGCCCGAGCGCCATCAACGCCCGGCTGACTCCAGCGGAACCCGAGCCAGCTGGCCACGGCTTTGAGCCCGTAGCTGTTGGTGGGCATCCACCAGTGCTGGCGCAGGCGCTGATGCACATCCAGCATCCGGGCCCGCAGCGCCTTGAGCTCCCGCTCGCGCACCCCGAGGCGCTGGCCCATCTTCACCAGAGCCAACACCTCCGTCTCACCGAAGTGCAACACCGGCCAATCGGGATAGGCCTCCAGCAGACGCATCAGACGCTCCCAGAGCCGCTCTTCGCCGTGCTCGAGCAAGGCCAGGATTGGGTGATAAGGCGCTTCTGACGCCTGAGCCAGATCCGGCCAGCTGCCATCGGGATTACGGGGCAAGCGCACAAAGCCGTGCAAGAAATCGTCCCGTGCATCGGGATCCGATTCGATGTCGTAGATCAGCACCCCGGGGGCGTCCACCAATTCCGGTAAGGCGGCCAAAGCGTCACGGCGCAGCGGTTCGCCCTTGGCCTGCACCTGCGCCTGGGTCACCAGCTGCGGGGCAATGTCGGCGTGCTGCTCGCCATAAGTCATCAAGCGATCGGCCAGATCACTTGGATCGGCCTGCGCCAGCGTCGTCAGGCGATCAATCCCCAGCTCAAGCAACATGTCGCGCCGCTTGGCGCCAATGCCGCTGACCTCGCTGAGGTGCCCTTCCGCCGCCGCCACTTGATCGCAGCTGGACTTCCAGCTGCAGAGCACGCACTTCTTGCGATCCGCCACCAACGGCGGCGGGGTGGGCCGGCGCAGATCGGCGGCGAGGCGCTCTAGCGCCTCATCCAATTGACGGGGAAGGCTTCCGGCCAAGGGAACGGTCTCCTGCTGGAGGCCGCGCCCCGAGCCTGAGAGCACCAAGGCCGTTCGCACCGGCGCCTGTTGCGCATCCGCGAGCAATCGACCCCAGAGGGCCAAGACATAGCGGTGCTCACGGGTGGTGCGCCGGCCGGGCCGGAACAACACCGGCCGGTAGCTGTGGGCGCCCCAACGGCTGGAGCCTTTGACCCGCTGCAAGAGAGGGGGATGGGCTTCAACGCCGTCGCCCTTCAAGCGCAAGCCCACCAGCGCCGCTGCTCCCGCACGGGCCGCCGCCTCGCCGTGGCCTGGGCGCTCGGGAAACAGGGTGGCAAAACTGCGGCGCTGCTCATCCAGCTGCCGCTCCCGGTGGGAGGTCCACTGGCGCTGACTGCTCTCGCCATGGCAATCCAGCCAAGCGCGGCGCTTGCAGCGCAGCCAACTGCGCAACAGCCGGTCGGTCAGCAGGATTTGGCCAGGCACCCGTTGACGCTAGGTGGCCGTCTTCGGGTCCGGCACCTGGATCAACGCAGGCGGTGAGGCGGGCTGCTAGCACCATGGATAACGCCCGTGCCCTGCTCCGATGGCTTCAGCGCCCCTGCCCTTGGAAGCCAGCCCGATCGCCTTCGGCACCGATGGCTGGCGCGGCATCCTCGGCGTGGACATCACCGTCGAGCGGCTGCTGCCGGTGGCGGCGGCTTCGGCGCGGGAACTGGAGGCTTCGGCCCCAGCGGGCCTGACCAGCCGCGAAGTCGTGATCGGCTACGACCGCCGTTTCCTCGCGCCCGAACTCGCCGCAGCGATCTGCAGCGCCGTCCGCGGAGCCGACCTGGTGCCGCTGCTTGCAGAAGCGCCCATCCCCACCCCGGCCGCCAGCTGGGCCGTAGTGGAGCGGCAAGCCCTTGGCGCACTGGTGATCACCGCCAGCCACAACCCGCCGGAGTGGCTGGGCCTCAAGATCAAAGGTCCCTTCGGGGGATCGGTGGAAGGCGACTTCACCCAGCGCGTCGAGCGTCGCTTGCAAGCGGGCGGCATCTCCGTGCCGATCCAAGGGGAGACCCTGCGCTTTGACGCGATGGGGACTTACCTGGCCGGCTTGAAAGCCAAGGTCGACACCCAGGCCCTGAGCGACGGTCTCGAGCGTCTGGGTCTCCAGGTGATCGTCGATCCCATGCACGGCTCAGCGGCCGGCGGCCTCAGCCGCCTGCTGGAGGGCGCCGCCCAAAGCGATCACCTGCGCGAAATCCGCTCCAACCGCGACACCCTCTTCGGCGGCAATCCACCGGAACCACTCGCCCCCTATCTGCAGGAGCTGATCGCGGAGGTGCGGGCTTCGACCCTGGCCGGTCGGCCAGCGGTGGGCATCGTCTTTGACGGCGATGGTGATCGCATCGCGGCGGTGGATGAGAACGGACGTTTCTGCAGCACCCAGCTGCTGATGCCGCTGTTCATCGATCACCTGGCCCGCGCCAAGGGGCTGAGCGGTTCGGTCGTGAAAACCGTGAGCGGCTCGGACCTGATGCAACTGGTGGCCGAGGACCTGGGCCGGCCCGTGCTGGAGAAGGCGGTGGGCTTCAAATACATCGCCGCCGAAATGCTCAGCAGTGACGTGCTGGTGGGCGGCGAAGAGTCGGGCGGTGTGGGCTTCGGCAGCCACCTGCCCGAGCGCGATGCCCTCTACGCCGCACTGCTGTTGATTGAGGCCCTCGTGGAGGGAGGAAAGCCCCTCGGCGTCCGTGTCAGCGAACTGCATGAGCGCTGCGGTGGTGCCGCGGCCTACGACCGGCTGGACTTGCGCCTGCGCGACATGGCCACCCGGCAACGGCTCGAGCAGTACCTGGCCAGCACGCCACCGACGGAGGTCGCTGGAGCCGCGGTGCAAGAGGTGATCACAACCGACGGGGTGAAACTGCGCCTGGGCCCAAGCCACTGGTTAATGCTGCGCTTTTCCGGCACCGAGCCCCTGCTACGGCTTTACTGCGAGGCCCCAAGCGAGACACGCGTGGCTGAAGTGCTCAGCTGGGCCCGCCAGCTAGCTGAGGGGATCTGATGACCACCCTGGTGATCGCCAGCGGCAACGCCGGCAAAGTGCGTGAGTTCGGCCAGCTCCTTGAGGGTCTGGGCCTCAACACCCAACCCCAGCCGGCAGGGATCGAGGTGGAGGAGACCGGTGACACCTTTGCCGCGAACGCCCGCCTGAAAGCCGAAGCCGTTGCCAAGGCGACGGGGCAGTGGGCCCTGGCCGATGACTCCGGTCTGAGTGTGGATGCTTTGGGCGGCGCGCCGGGGGTCCATTCGGCCCGCTACGCCGCCACGGATGCCGCACGCATCGAGCGGCTGCTCCAGGAGCTCAACGCAGCCGGTGCCCACGACCCCAGCTCCCGTTCAGCCCGCTTCACCGCGGCTCTAGCTCTAGCTAACCCCAGCGGGCAGGTCGTGCTGGAGGTGGAAGGACACTGCCCCGGCCAGATCCTGACGGAAAGCCGCGGTGATGGCGGCTTTGGCTACGACCCGGTCTTTTATGTGCCGGAAGCGCAGCTCACCTTTGCGGAAATGCCGAAAGCGCTGAAAGCGGAGTTGGGGCATCGCGGTCGCGCCTTCGCCGCCCTGAAACCCCAACTGCAGGCCCTCTTGGCTCAAGACAGGCAGTAATCCAGCGCCAGGCTCACGGAGTTGCGCGGCGCAGGCGCTTCATCTGGGTTGAAGCTGGCCGAGAGCATGCGGTTGTGGGGCAACAGGCGCGGTCGATAGCCGCCGCGCTGATTGATGCGCAGCAATTGCACCCGCCGCAGTC
>JAAZUZ010000127.1 GCA_018623875.1 Synechococcus sp. HW_metabat.21 | reverse complement strand
GCCCAGCTGGAGGATGATCAGGATCAGGCCGATCCCGCTCATGAAGCCCGAGATGACCGTGTAAGGCATCTGGGTGACGTAGCGACCGAGCCGCAGCAGGCCAAAGGCGATCTGAAAGACGCCCGCGAGCATGACCACGGTGAAGGCCATGGCCAGCCCGTGCTCGGGATTGCGAGCGGTCAAGCTCGCAATCACGGTCGTCATCACCACGGTCATCGGACCGGTGGGCTCCGAGATCAGGCTCGGGGTCCCGCCAAACAGGGCCGCAAAGAGGCCCACCAGCACGGCGCCCCAGAGGCCGGCGGCCGCACCGGCGCCAGAGGCGACGCCGAAGGCCAGGGCCATGGGCAGGGCGATCACCGCAGCGGTGACACCGCCGAAGAGATCACCTTTGATGTTGTTGGTGCTGATCTGATTCAGCAGGCGAAAGCTTGACGCTCGTGGGGAGGTCGACGCCGAGGCCATAACCGCTGCGGTGGTGGGCCAAAACGCTACGCCTGAGCCGAATCATTTGGGGCTAGGCCGGCAGCGGGTTGGCGAATCAGGCATTGTGAGGTCACGACCTTCGCGCGACCCATGGGCGAGCCCACCAGCCTGGCGGCCCTGGAAGCCAGCTTTGAGCGGGAAGCGCGCCTGGATCAGTCCTTCGTCGTGCTGACCGTGGCGGCGAGCTTGATCGCCACGTTGGGCCTGTTGGCTGATAGCGCTGCGGTCGTGATCGGGGCGATGTTGATTGCCCCCTGGATCCTGCCCCTACGCAGTGCCTCCTTCGCGATTTTGGACGGACAACTGCGGTTGGTGGGCCGGGCCCTCCTGACCCTGGCCGTGGGGGTGGCGATCACGGTGTTGACCTCAGCGGCCCTGGGGTTGGTGGCCCATCTGCCTGTGCTGGGCGATGAAGTGCTCGGACGCACCACCCCAAACCTCTTGGATTTGGGGATTGCCTTGGTGGCCGGCTCGGTGGCCACCTATGGCCGCCTCAAGCCGGAGGCGGTCTCCTCCGTGGCGGGAACGGCCATCGCGGTCGCCCTGGTTCCGCCGGTCTGCGTGCTCGGATTGCTGCTGGCTCTTCAGGAGTGGGACCCCGCCAAGGGGGCGGCTTTGCTGTTTGCCGCGAACCTGCTTGGCATCCTGTCCGGGGGCTTACTGACGTTGGTGGCCACCCAGGCGAGCCTGCGCCAGCAGCTGTTCCGCAGCCAGATGGGTTTGGTCAGCTTGCTGCTGACCGGCTTGCTTTTGATTCCGCTGACCGGTGGTTTTGTGACGCTGCTGGGGCAAGCGCAGCAGCGGCAAGCCCTGGAAGAGGTGGAGCGGGCGATTACCGAGAGCCTGCGTCAACGCACGATCACCCTGGGGCGGGATTCGGAGCTCACCGACGTCAAGATCGATTGGACCCAGAACCCGCCCTTGATCAAGGCGGCAGTGCGGGTGAGCCGGCCGAACTTGCCGACCCCCAAGCAGGTTGCGGCTGTTCAGGACTTCATTAATAAGACCCAGAAATTCCGCTATCGCCTTCTGGTTCAGCGGGTTTCGATCGATGTGATCGGTCCTGAAACCGAGCCCAACCCGGAGCCGATCCCGGTGGAGGAACCCAAGGAGCTGGCGGCAGAATCGGTTGAGCCGGCCTCGGTCCCTCCGACTCCTCCGGTGACGGCCCCGGCACCGCCGGCTTAACGCTCAGGAGACATTTCGGCTCTTCTGTGCACAATTGGGCCAGTCCGCTGCTGGCCATGCCTGACGCCCTCACCTTCCTGGAGATCGTGGCCGGCATCTTGCTCCTCTTTGGTGGGGGTGAGTTGTTCGTGGCAGGGGCCGTGGCGCTCTCGCTGCTGCTTGGTATCCCCCAAATCGTCATTGGTCTGACGGTGGTTGCCTTTGGCACCAGCGCCCCTGAGTTGTTCGTGAGCCTGCTCTCGACGCTTCAGGGCAGCTCAGGCGGTGATTCGATTGCCGTGAGCAATGTGCTGGGCTCCAACATCTTCAACGTGATGGTGGTGCTGGGTGCCAGCGCCGCGATCACGTCCCTGCGGGTGCGCAGTCGCTTGGTGCGGCGTGATGTGCCCCTATTGCTTGCGGTGTCGATGGCCACGTGGGCCATGGCCTCTTCAGGGAGTTTCAACTGGGTTGCGGGTTTGGCCCTGTTGACGGCCCTGGTGATCACCCTGGTGTGGGAAGTCCGATCGGCCCGGGAAGACCAAGAGGAAGGTCTTGATGACATCGATGCTGAAGGCGCTTCCACCACCCCGTTGGCCCTGTTCAAGTTGGCCGTCGGCCTGGCGCTGCTGGTGGTGGGCTCCCAGGTGCTGGTCAAAGGAGCGATTGCGGCCGCCCAAAGCCTGGGGGTCAGCGAGGCGGTGATCGGATTGACGATTGTCTCGGCCGGGACCTCAATGCCTGAGCTGGTGACCTCCCTGGTGGCCGCCTATCGGGGTAAGGCGGATTTGGCGATCGGCAACGTGGTGGGAAGCAACCTGCTGAACCAGCTGCTGATCCTTGGGCTCTGTTCGTTGCTCTCGGGTCAGGACGGGCTCCTCGTAAGCCCGGAGCTCCTCAGCCGCGACTTCCCTGTGATGGTGCTGACGACCCTGGCATGCCTGCCGATTTTCTGGAGTGGCGGTGTGATCAACCGGTTGGAAGGTTGGCTGTTGCTTGGGGCCTACGGCCTCTATTTGACCGAACAGATCATGAGCAGCACGGCGGCACCGGGAATCGATGAATTCAGGCTGTTTGTCCTGGTGGCAGTCCTGCCGCTCGTGCTCGTGTTCCTGACCTGGACCTCCCTGCGTTGGCGGCAACAGCGCAAAGCCCCAGGCTGAGATTGCGGCGCCCTAGTTCAAAACGACGCTGGGGACCATGGAGACGCTGAGGCCGGCCGCGGTGGCGTCGGCATAGAGGCTCTCGCTGCTCTCTCGATCCAGATTCACTTTGCCGGAGCAAATCAGCTCCCAGGTGTCATCGGCGAAGTGGGTCTGCAGCCAGAGCATTCCCAAGACGCTGCGGTGCTTGAGGTTGTAGCTCGCTCCGACGGACGTCAAGGTGATGTCCATGGCCCATAAAAAACCTCCCCCTATTGCAGGGGGAGGCGCGGGATGCTGATGTATCAACGCGAACCAAAATCAAAAGATTTGGTTTTGTCCGCGATCAGCCCTGGTTGACCTGGGCCTCAGCTTCCGCCCGGCGGTGGTGGTAGTGGTGACCTCGGTACTTCAGATCAACGGCGGTGTCGACAGCAGCGGCTTCGTGGCGGAGAGGGGCCTCGAAGTGCTGGCCCCGGTAAGCGTGCTCAACGGGGGTGGCGGCGGGCTGTTCGTGGTTGGCGGTGTCGTAGCTGACGCCGCGATATAGCAGTTTGCTCATGGTGGTGATCGGGCCTCGAAGGGTCGGTGGGTTGTCCGCTTCGTGGGAAGGAGCGTTGCTTCGCCTTGCGGTGGGCTACTTCCGGTGGAGCCAGGCCCAGAGGGGGCTCCCTCAACGTTTTGTCCTTCTGATGCATTTCTAGCCGAATAAGAATGTTCATGGTGAACAAAATGCCTCTTTTTGTTGCTTTTGTAATATTAAGTGTGATGGATTGAACGTTTTTCCTTCACTCACGTTCTGCCGCCTTGTTCGCCTTCGCTGATGGAATTGCGAATTGGTATCAAATGAAACCTTGACGGGACTGGTTGATGCGGAACATTGGCCCTCAATGGCGGTTATCCGTCATCCACCCAGCGACTGCTTTTTGATGACTGTTGCTTCTGCCTCTCGGCCTCGGCCGAAGAGCCTGCAGGAAGCGAGCTTGTTGGAGGCCCCTCAGCTCCTGCTCCGCAAGGTGCGTGGTCTGTCCTCCGGTCGTTCGCTGACCTGGCTGGCTTGTGTTCCCCTGGCCCTCTTTGGCCTGGGCGTCTTCAACCTTTCGGCCCGTGCCGCTGAGCTGCCTGAGCTCAACGCTGCATTCCTGGCCAACAACATGTGGCTCCTCGTGGCCACGATCCTGGTGATCTTCATGAACGCCGGCTTCGCCATGGTCGAAGCCGGGATGTGCCGCCAGAAGAACGCCGTCAACATCCTCGCCAAGAACCTGTTCGTGTTCGCCCTGGCGGTGACCGCTTACTGGTTCATCGGTTATTCGCTGATGTACGGCGGATCCGTGGTGGATGGCTGGTTCTACTTCAAGGGCCTGTTCTTCGACCCCACCGTCACCGCTGAAATGGTGACCGATGGTGCGCTGGTCCCCACCGTTGACTTCCTCTTCCAGGCCGCTTTCGCTGGCACCGCTGCCACGATCGTCTCTGGTCTTGTGGCTGAGCGCGTCAAGTTCGGCGAGTTCGTGATTTTCGCGCTCGTCCTGACCGCCTTCATCTACCCGATCTCCGGTTCCTGGCAATGGAACGGTGGCTGGCTGAGCGAGCTGGGCTTCATTGATTTCGCTGGCTCCTCCATCGTTCACTCCGTGGGCGCTTGGGCCGGTCTGGTGGGCGCCATGCTGCTTGGCCCCCGCATCGGCAAGTTCGTGGGCGGTAAGCCCCAGGCCATCCCCGGCCACAACATGTCGATCGCAACCCTTGGCGCGCTGATCCTCTGGATCGGCTGGTACGGCTTCAACCCCGGCTCTGAGCTGGCGATGGACCAGTACGTGCCCTACGTGGCCGTGACCACCACCTTGGCTGCTGCCGGTGGCGCGATCGCCGCAACCGTGGTCTCCACCCTGACTTCGGGCAAGCCTGACCTGACCATGATCATCAACGGCATCCTGGCCGGTCTGGTGAGCATCACCGCCGGTTGCGGCAACATGACCCTGGTGGGCTCCTGGGTTGCCGGTGCAGTGGGCGGCGCCATCGTCGTCTTCGCCGTCTCGGCACTCGACGCCGCTGGCATCGACGATCCCGTCGGCGCCTTCTCCGTTCACGGTGTGTGCGGCGTCTGGGGCACCCTCGTGATCGGCCTCTGGGGCGTGGATGGTATGGATGTGGGCGCTGCCGGCATCGGCCTGTTCAATGGCGGAGGCTTCAGCCAGCTGGGTATCCAAGCTCTGGGCTGTGCGGCCTACGCCATC
>JAAZUZ010000126.1 GCA_018623875.1 Synechococcus sp. HW_metabat.21 | reverse complement strand
CTTGGTACGAAGCCCCAGCGGCAACTGAACCGGCGTGATGGCCTACTGCTGTTGGGCCTCTGGCTGATCTGCCTGCTGCTGGATGGCCTCTGGATTCAGCAGCACCAGGCTCCGCCGGCCTGGGACCAGGGAGATCACCTCAGCCGCGCCCTGGGTGTCTGGCAGGTGCTCAGCCAACCGGCCCCCTGGAGCGGCGGGTGGTGGCACACCCTCTGGGCTCAAGCCCCCAGCTACCGCGGCCCGCTGACCTACATGCTCAGCGCCCCCGTTCTGCAGTTGCTCGGGCCGAGCTTCAACAGCGCGATGGCCTCCGGCGCGGTCTTCAACGGGATCCTGCTGCTGAGCTGCTACGGACTGGGGCGCCAACTGCACAGCCGCCGCGCAGGGCTCTGGGCGGCACTGTTTGTCGCGGCCGCACCCGCGTTGCTCAACCAACGCACCGACTACCTCATTGATCTGAGCCTGACCGCACTGATGACGGCCGGCTGGTGGGTGCTCAGCCAGCGGCGCTGGTTCGCCCGCCAACGGCGCTGGCTCTGGTCCGTGCTCAGCGGAATCGGCCTCGGGCTCGTGGCACTGACCCGGCCGACAGGGCTCGTTCTGCTCTGGCTGCCTCTCGTGCTGCTACTGGTCGGCGGCCTGCGCGAGGCGCGCCGCGGCCACTGGCGTCCCCTCGCCCAGGGGGCAGCCGGGGGACTGATCGCCTGGCTGCTGGTCTGGCCCTGGTTCAGCCAGAACTGGCTGACGATCCTGAGCACCATCAACAAGGCCCGCCAGTGGGGGGTGGCCTACCAAGACGGATTGGAGGCCAACAGCCTGGAGGGCTGGCTCTACTACTTGAAGTTGCTGCCGGCGATGTTGGGCAGCAGCCTGACGGTGCTTGTGCTGGTGGGCGGAGTCATCGCCCTGGTGCAGCGCAGACCGTCCCTCAAGCCAGACAAGGCCTGGCTGCTCTGGTGGTTGAGCTTTCCGCTTGGGGGCCTGCTGGTCTGCATCCTCATGACCAGCAAGGACTTTCGTTTTGTCCTGCCCCTGCTGCCACAGCTCGCCGTGGGACTGGGCCTGGTGGTGGCCAGCGTCGAGCGCCGCTGGGCTCCCGTTTGGCAAGCCGCACTGGTTCTCGTCGCCCTGCTCGGAGCGCTCTGGAGCCAATTCGGCTGGGGACCCAAGCTGAGCAGCTTTCCGCCCCATCGCCCGAATCCCCAGGGGGGCTGGCCCCTCGAATCGATCGTGGCGACGGTCCGCGAAACCAGCCCCAACCAGCTCTCCACCCTGGCGGTGCTGCCCGACAGCGAAGGACTGAATGCCTTCAATCTCGAGGCGGAGGGCCGGCGCCAGCAGTTCCGCATGGCCGCACGGCAGACCGTGGCACCGAAGGAGCGGCTGGAAGAGGAACTCAGCAACTTCGATTGGTTCCTCAGCAAAGGCGGAGACCAGGGGGTCATGAGCGATGAGCGGCAGGCGCGCCAAGCCGAACTGCTGCAGAGCTCTCCCGCGTTCAAACCGGTCAAGAGCTGGCCCCTCCCCGATGGCAGCCAAGCCCAGCTGCTGCGCCGCCAATCCCTCAGCGTCAGCGCCACGCCGGTGCGTTGCTCCGGTCAGCTCAGCGGAGCCATCACCGCCATTCCAGGTGGACTGGACATCCAGGTCTCCGGCCCAAGCGCCGTTCTTCAGGGTTCCCGGCTGCTGGTCACCCTGGAGCAAGCCGGACAACGACTTGAAGCGGACCAGGCCCTCGGCCAAGGCCTGCTGCGGTTGCCCCAAGGCTGCGCGACCATCCAGCAGGAGCTCGCGTTCAGCAACAACGGCGGGAGCTGGAACCCCCGACTGCAACTGCTCGAGGTCAACGGCAAGCGACGGGCGATCCCGCTACCGCAGGGCACCACGCTTGACCTACAAGCTGGGACTGAGGAGCCCGGCGCCCTGGCCGCCAACCGTGTCGCCCTGTTGCGCGGCCTCGGCGGCCAGCTGCGCCGCGGGGAACTGGACAGCCTCTTCTCCAAGGTCGGTCAGCTCAACCAGAGCGACCCCGAGCAGATTTACTTGGCCGACGCCGAAGCCATCCTGCGGGCCCGACTCCAGGACGATCCTGGTGATCTGAACGACCTCTACAGCCTGGCCCTCGCCCAGGCGCTGCAACGGCATGCCAGCGATGCAGCGCAAACCCTGACCCAGATCAAGGGCCTGGATCCCTCCAATCCGAATGCCCTGCTCGGGCTCGGAGTCGTAGAGCTTTATCGCTTTCGGCCGGGCCAAGCCCAGTTGGCGCTCGATCAAGCAGCGAAGATGAGCCCCAACAACTCCACCTTGCGCACCCTGCGCATCGTGGCCAGCGCCATGCGCCTGGATCTGCCCCAGACCCTCCACCTGCTTCGTTCATGACCACCTCGAGCCAGCAGATCCAGTTCCGCCAGCGCAACCGCACCTATTACGCGGATCTCGAGCGGCTGCACCAGCTCCTGGTTCCGCCGGGGCTGCGAGTGCTGGAGGTGGGCTGCGGCACCGGTGACCTGCTGGCTCACCTGCAACCCGCCCACGGCGTGGGGATTGAGCTGAACCCGGAGGTGGCCGCTGTTGCCCGGGAGCGGCATCCCGAACTGCGGATCCTGGCGACCAACGCCGAGACCATGACCCCGGCATCCATCGGCGAGACCCAACCGTTCGATGTGATCCTGCTGCCGAACACCCTGAACACGCTGCAGGACGTGCAAGGGGTGCTGGAGCGGCTGGAGGCGTTTTGCCACCCCCGGACCCGCCTGGTGGTGAGTTTCCACAATTGGCTCTGGCAACCGCTGCTGAAGACCGCCGAACGCCTGGGCCAGCGGCAACCGCAGCCCCCGGAGAGCTGGCTGACCCCGAACGACGTCCGCAACCTGCTTGATCTCGCGAGCTGGGAGGTGCTCAAGGAGGGTCAGCGCTGCCTGATCCCCCGCCAGATTCCGCTGCTCACCCCCCTGGCCAACCGTTGGCTGAGCCAACTGCCGCTGATCGACAACCTGGGGCTCACCCACTGGATGGTGGCCAGACCCGCCCGTCAACAGCGCCAGAACCCGAGCGTCAGTGTGGTCATCCCGGCGCGCAACGAAGCCGGCAACATCGCCCCTGCGATTGAACGGCTGCCGGAACTCGGCCGTTTCACCGAAGTGATCTTTGTCGAGGGTCATTCCTCCGACAACACCTGGGAGGAAATCGAGAGGGTCTGCGCGAGTTACCAAGGCCCAATGCGCCTGAAGAAATTCCGCCAGACGGGCAAGGGCAAAGCCGATGCGGTCTGGCTCGGTTTCGATCAAGCGGAAGGGGATGTGCTGATGATCCTTGACGCCGATCTGACCGTCAGACCGGAAGATCTGCCGCGTTTCGCCCAGGCGATGGCCGATGGACGCGGTGAGTTCGTCAACGGCTGCCGCCTCGTCTACCCCCGCAGCTGGGAAGCGATGCCGCCTCTGAACACCGCGGCCAACCGCTTCTTTGCCGCCGCCTTCTCCTGGTTGCTGCGCCAACGGCTCAAGGACACCCTCTGCGGCACCAAGGTGATCTGGAAGGACGACTACGAACGGCTCAAGGCAGGTCGCAGTTACTTCGGGGACTTCGACCCATTTGGAGACTTTGACCTGCTCTTTGGCGCCAGCAAGCTGAACCTAAAGATCGTCGAGGTGCCGGTCCGCTACCAAGAACGCAGCTACGGCAGCTCGAACATCGCCCACGTCAAAGAAGGCCTGATCCTGGGGCAGATGTGCCTCTATGCCGCCCGCAAGCTGAGGTTCATTCCTTGATGCGGCGCCGTTGGCTCTTCGGGCTGGTCGCAGCCCTCGCGATCTACCTCGGACTCACCACCGCCTTTGGCATCCAGGACGTGAGCGCCACCTTGGGGGAACTGCCCTGGCGCTGGTGGATCCTGGCCCCGGCCATTTGCCTGGGCAGCCACCTCGTGCTGATTGGCCGCTGGTCGTATTACCTGCGCCAACTGGGGTTCCCCCTGCCCCTGAAACCCGCCGCCAAGATTTACGCGGCGGGCCTCGCCCTGATCGCGGCTCCTGGGCGCAGCGGCGAAGCGGTTCGCGGCCTGTGGCTGCAACGGCGCCATGGCTTCCCACTGACCGTGGGCGTTGGCATCACCCTGGCGGAACGCCTGGCGGATCTAGCCAGTGCCCTGCTGGTGCTGAGCTGGGGTCTGGGGGAGCAGGTCTGGATCGCGATGTTGATCGGCCTTGCGGTTCTCGGTGTGGGCGGCTGGGTGCTGACCCACCCCCGGGTCCTGCGCCGACTGGAGCATTGGCTCGAGAGCCTGCCGCTGCATCAGCGCTGGAACGGTCTGATTCGACTGCTGCGCGAAGCCCTGCTGGCCATGGGACGGATGCGCCAGTTGATGAAACCCAGGCCCCTCATCGTCGGCACCCTGCTGGCCTGCATCTGCTGGATGCTCGAGGCGGGACTACTGGTGGCGCTCTACCAGGCCCTCGGTGTGGACCTGAGCCTGCATCAAACGGCGGTCATTCGAACGGCGACCGGCCTGGGCGGTGTGATCTCGCTGCTGCCCGCCGGCTTGGGCACCAGTGAAGCAACCTCGATTGGCCTGGCGATGCTCTATGGAGCCGACCGCTCCCAAGCCCTAGCCGTCACGCTGCTGCTACGGCTCTGCACCCTCGCCATTCCCTGCCTGGTCGGCGTGCTCGCGCTGGTGCGCCAACCCGACCTCAGCCGTTCTGCTGACGCTTGAGCCGGCGTTGCTCGATCAGCAGCACCGCGAGCGCAACCAGGAGCATCAGCAGCGACGCGTGGAAATAGTTGTGGGGCAGGAATTTCCGGACATCACCGGTGGCGGGCCCCACCGCAACAGCCATCGCGACCAGACCGCTCGCGAGCCACTCGGGCCGCGTCATCGGGCCTGACTCGAGCGGGCGGGGTGAACATTGAGCGGCCGTCACCACCATCGCCAGAAGCAACAGGATCACGCCGTACCGCAGCCAGTCATGGGTGATCAAGACAAAGGGCAAAGCCACAGGCACCCAGAGGAGCCAGACCCGAATGCCCAGGCTGCGTTCT
>JAAZUZ010000125.1 GCA_018623875.1 Synechococcus sp. HW_metabat.21 | reverse complement strand
GGCTCCGCGCTGGTGGTGCTCGGCTTTGTCGCCTGGATCTGGCGTTTGCTGAAGATCGCCGGCGAGGCGCGCACGGATGTGGAGTCCCTCGTGGTGATCGGTGTGGGGGCGATGGTGATGTTCCAGGTGGTGGTCAACATCAACATGACCATCGGCTTGGGGCCGATCACGGGGATTCCTCTGCCCTGGCTGAGTTACGGCCGCTCGGCGATGTTGGTCAATTTCATCGGCCTTGGGCTGTGTGCGTCGGTGGCTCGGGGCACACAGCAACCGGCTAAGAAACGCCGCTAATGGGGGCGTTGGGCTGCAGTTTTGAAGCGCTGCGGCGCCAGTTGGCTCATCAGATGCCAGCCGGTCGCTGCGATGAAGACAGCGTGCGGCGGCAGTGGTGGGCGGCTTTGGCCACCCTGCAGGAGGACTTTCTCTTGCCCCTCGGCACGCAACCGGGTGTCTGGTTGGCCTCTCCGCTGCCGGCCCTTTATGAACCGGCGCTGCTGCAGCAGTTTCAAGGTTGGGTCTGGGCTCCACCGGAACTGAAGGACCTGCTGCAGAACAGCTCTCCCCTGTTGCCGGCCGCGGCGGCCCCGCCGTCGGTCAGTGGTGGTTTTCAGCGCTTGGCCCTCGAGGATGGCGACGGCACCGATCCCCTATTGGTGCTGATTACCCCGAAGCTGCAGATGGCGATGGCCCTAGTGGGTCCCCCCAAGCAGCGGCAGTTGGTGGTTCGCTTTGATCCCCCCACCCTCTCGGCGGCCCTCACGCTGCTGGATGAACGCCTGCAACACAGCGATCCCCAGCAGGGGCAGGCGCTACGAGCGGCGATCCAGGCTCTGGGGGGGCTGCAGAACGATGAGCAACTGGCGCAGTTGTTTTGGCCCCGCTTGGCCGAACGGGTCGCGGCGATGGCCCCCAGCCTGACGCTGCAGCCGTTGGTGCACCGCAGCAGTACTAGCGAGAGCAGTCCCAGCCCAAGTAGCGAGTTGGCGCTCCTGGAGGCCTTGACCCATGAGGTGCGCACCCCCCTCGCCACGATTCGCACCCTGATTCGCTCGCTGTTGCGGCGCAGCGACCTCACGGAGTTGGTGCGCAAACGGCTGCACCAAATCGACGGGGAATGCAGTGAGCAGATCGATCGCTTCGGCTTGATTTTCCTGGCGGCGGAATTGCAACGGGAGCCGTCCCGGGATGCGCCCGCCCATGCCTTGGCCCGCACCGACCTCAGCCAGCTGCTTGGTCAGCTGGAAGCGGGCTGGCAGCAGCAGCTCCAGCGCCGTGGCTTGACCTTGGAACTCCAGGTGACGCCCGATCTCCCACCGGTGCTCTCCGACCCGGCGCGCTTGGAGACCGTCTTGGGGGGACTCATGGATCGCTTTAGCCGCGGCCTGCCCGCCGGGGCGGTGGTGCAGCTCAGCCTTCAGCCCGCCGGTGCCCGCCTGAAGCTGCGCCTGAGTGCGGCCGCCTTGGCCTCCCATGAGGAGGGCCCCGAGCAGCAGGAGCGGGTGGGCCCGGTGCTCAGTTGGAACCCGGGAACCGGCAGCCTGCAGCTGAGTCGACAGGCCACCCAGCGCCTGTTCCACAGCCTTGGAGGGCGGCTTGCGGAACGCTCGGGCAATGACCTCACGGTCTTTTTCCCCGTCGCTTGATCGGGGCCAATGTTGACGGGTGTGAAGAGAGCAGTGGCAGCTCCAGTTACCCCCAAAACACGGTGCTAGCTTCCGCTTGAAACGGTCTGCGGTCTGCCGACACCCCCTCCGGAACAGCCATGACATTGAGCGGTCAACTCCCGAAGTACATCGGCAGCACCGGCGGTCTGCTCAACGCCGCTGAGACCGAAGAGAAGTACGCCATCACCTGGACCAGCGCCAAAGAGCAAGTCTTTGAGCTGCCCACCGGTGGTGCTGCTCACATGAATGAGGGCGAGAACCTCATGTATTTCGCCCGCAAGGAGCAGTGCCTGGCCCTCGGCACCCAGCTCCGCACCAAGTTCAAGCCCCGGATCGAGGACTACAAGATCTACCGGATCTTCCCCGGTGGTGACACCGAGTTCCTGCACCCCAAAGATGGTGTGTTCCCCGAGAAGGTGAACGAGGGTCGTCAGATGGTGGGTCACAACGCCCGTCGCATCGGTCAGAACGGCAACCCCGCCAGCATCAAGTTCACCGGCAAGAACACCTTCGATTCCTGATTCAGGACCTGCACTGCCCCCGACATCGGGCGGTGCTTCAACCTCTATAAAGGCGGGGCGAAGGCCCCGTTTTTTTTGCCTGCCCGTCGTCGTAGTGATGCCCTCCCCTGACCGCGCGACTGTTCTGGCCCAGGCCAAGGCGGGCAGCAATTACATCCCGATCTGGCGCACCTGGCCGGCTGATCTCGAGACGCCCCTGACCACCTGGCTGAAGGTCGGTGCCGACAGTGACCATGGCGTTCTGCTCGAGTCGGTGGAAGGCGGCGAGCGAATTGGCCGCTGGAGTTTTGTGGTCAGCGATCCGCTCTGGACCCTGAGCGTGCGCGGTGAGTCGGCGGAGCAGCGCTGGCGTGATGGGCGCAGCAGCGCCCTCAGTGGCAACCCCTTTGACCTGCTGCGGGACACCTTGGCGGCCTATGACGCCCCCCCGGTGCCCGGGCTGCCCCCCTTGGGGCAACTGTTTGGTTTCTGGGGCTATGAGCTGATCCGCTGGATTGAGCCCAGCGTTCCGATTCACCCGACGGATCCAGACGGGCCGCCGGACGGTTGCTGGATGCTGGCCGACAGCCTCTTGGCCTTCGATCAGGTCAAGCGCCAGCTCACGGCTGTGGCCTACGTCAATCTCCAGGACGAGCCCGATGCCACCGCCGCCTACGACGCCGCGGTCGCTCGCCTGGATGCGCTGGAGCAGCGCATGCATCAGCCCCTGCCCGCCGGGGTGACCCCCCTCGATTGGCGGGATGACGCCACGGTGGAGCTTCCCACCACCAGCAACCGCAGCCGCGATGAATTTGAAGCGGCCGTGCTGACCGCCAAAGAACACATCGCCGCCGGGGATGTCTTCCAGTTGGTCATCAGCCAACGCCTTGAGACGCCGGTCCAGCGGGAGCCGTTTGAGCTCTACCGGAGCCTGCGGATGGTCAATCCCTCCCCGTACATGGCCTTCTTCAACTTTGGAGGCTGGTACCTGATTGGCTCGAGCCCCGAGGTGATGGTCAAGGCCGAGCCCATGGCCGACGGCAGCGGCCGGGTGAAGGCGTCCCTGCGGCCGATTGCGGGCACGCGTCCCCGCGGCAGCAACGAAGCCGAAGACCAGGCCCTGGAGAAGGACCTGTTGGCGGACCCGAAGGAGCGGGCCGAGCACGTGATGCTGGTGGACCTCGGTCGCAATGACCTGGGCCGCGTCTGCGTTCCGGGCAGCGTCAGCGTGAGCGAGCTGATGGTGATTGAGCGCTATTCCCACGTCATGCACATCGTTAGTGAGGTGGAGGGCTTGCTCGATCCAGAACGGGATGTCTGGGACCTCTTGATGGCCTCCTTCACGGCGGGCACGGTCAGTGGCGCACCGAAGATCCGGGCGATGCAGCTGATCCATGCCTTGGAGCCCGATGCCCGCGGCCCCTACTCGGGTGTCTACGGCGCGATGGATCTCAACGGTGCCTTGAACACGGCGATCACGATTCGAACAATGGTGGTCCTGCCCGATGGGGAGGGTCGCTGGCGTGTCCAGGTCCAGGCCGGTGCAGGTCTGGTGGCCGATTCGGTGCCGGCCTCGGAGTTTGAAGAGACCCTCAACAAGGCCCGGGGCATGCTGAAGGCCCTGGCCTGCCTGGCATGAGCAGCCCCCTGTTGCTCAAAGGCTTTGAGGTGGAGCTCTACACGGGCCGCCCGGATGGAACTGTGGTGGGCTGCTCCGCTGAGGTGGCCGCGGCCCTCGAGGGCTTCGTCACCGAGCCCGATTGCCGCAATCTCGAATACATCACCCCGCCGGCAGCCAGCTACGCCACCCAGTTAGAGCTGCTCCTCGAGCCGCGCCGTCGCCTCAGGCCCTGGTTGGCCCAGCGCGGTCTCACCCTGCTGCCGGGCAGCACCTTGAGCACGGGGGATAGCCAGCGCTTTGAGCGCTCGAACCCTGAGAACCCTTACCACGCCTACATCGAGTCCACCTACGGCACCCGGGTCGTCACGGCGAGTGTGCACATCAATTTGGGGCTCACGGATCCGGATCAGCTGTTTGCCGCCTGTCGCTTGGTGCGCTGTGAGGCGGCCTTGCTCCTGGCCCTGAGCGCCTGTTCGCCCTTTGTGGATGGGCAAGTCACCGGCGCCCATTCCCAGCGTTGGCTCCAATTCCCACTCACCCCGGATCAGGTGCCCCTGTTCTTGAACCACGGCCACTACATCCAGTGGGTGGAGGAGCAGCTTGAGCTGGGCACGATGCAAAACGTGCGTCATCTCTGGACCTCGGTGCGCCCGAACGGTGAGCGGCGCCCCTATGACCTCAACCGCCTGGAGATCCGCATCTGTGACCTGGTGGCGGATCCCCAGATGTTGCTGGCCTTGACGGCCTTTGTGGAGCTGCGCATTCACCAGCTTCTGCGGGATCCCTCTGCGTTGGATCCACTCGTGGCGAGCTGCTTGGATCCTGAGGCCTTGGCCGCGTTGGCGGATGCCAACGACCAGGCCGCGGCCCGCAGCAGCCTGGGGGCTGAGTTGCGCCATTGGCGCGATGGTGCGCCGATCACGGCCCGCGCTTGGATCGCGGCCGAGCTCGAGGCCATGCAGCCCCTCGCCCGTGAGCTGGAGCTCGTGGATGTGCTGGCGCCGCTGCGGCTGGTCCTGGCCGAGGGCAACCCGGCGATGCAATGGCTTGCGGCCCATGCCCAGGGTGCGTCCGTGGCGGAGCTGATAGCCGCTGCTGCGGCCGATTTGGAGCAACTGGAAGGCCGTCTTGGTGCCCTCTGCACCAGCCCCCAACCAGGCGCTTTGGGATGATCATGGACCGCACCGCTGCCGATACCGCCTCTATGGGGCCCACCCTCGCCGCAACTGAAGCCTCTGCTCCTGCGGCTGAGCCTCGGGTCACGCGCCTGCTGGGCGATCGATTGGAGCTGGTTGAAGACCTCT
>JAAZUZ010000020.1 GCA_018623875.1 Synechococcus sp. HW_metabat.21 | reverse complement strand
GGCCGAGCTGGGGCAACTCAACGGACGGATGGACCAAAGCCAAGCCTGGGGCTTGGAGCAGCAAATCAGCGAAGTGCTGCAACGGCTCGGCATCGGCGACACCCAACGCCGGGTCGGCGATCTCTCCGGTGGCTACCGCAAACGCCTAGCGCTGGCCGCCGCCCTGGTGGCTGATCCGGACGTCCTCTTGCTGGACGAGCCCACAAACCATCTCGATGCCGACTGCATCCAGTGGCTCCAGGGCTATCTCCAGCGTTTCAGCGGCTCCCTGGTGCTGATCACCCACGACCGCTACGTCCTCGATCAGGTGACCAGCCGAATCGTTGAGGTGGATCGCGGCGAGGCCCGCAACTACAGCGGCAACTACGCCTACTTCCTGGCCCGAAAGGCCGAGGAGGAAGCAGCGGCTGCCGCGACTGAAGCGAAATTCAAAGGTGTTCTGCGGCGCGAGTTGGAGTGGCTGAAGCGGGGACCCAAGGCGCGTAGCACCAAACAGAAAGCGCGGATCCAACGGATTGAGGCGATGCAGGAGGCCCCCAAGCGCCAGACCAAGGGGGACCTCAGCCTGAGCAGCAACCAACGGCGGCTGGGAAAGCGCGCGATCGAAGCCGAAGACGTGCTGGTCTGGGCCAGCCCGGAGGCCCAAAACGCCGGCCAAACGCCGCTCTTACGGGACTTCAGCTACGACTTCAGCCCGGAAGATCGCATCGGGATCATCGGGCCCAATGGCTCCGGCAAGTCGACACTTCTGGACCTGATTGCCGGTCGGCGGTTCCCCCAAGGGGGGCGCGTCGAACTCGGCTCCACCGTGAAGCTGGCCTACTTCGACCAGCACAGCCACACCGTGCTCGATCAGCTCGATGCAGCCGGCCGCGAGCGCAAAGTGATTGACGTTGTCAAGGAGGCCGCGAGCACCGTCGAAGTCGATGGCTCCACCTTGAGTGCGTCCCAGCTGCTCGAGCGCTTCCTCTTCCCTCCAGCGCAACAACACCAGCCGGTGAGCAAGCTCTCCGGCGGCGAACGGCGGCGGCTGCACCTCTGTCGCCTGCTGATCGAGGCCCCCAATGTTCTGCTGCTGGACGAACCCACCAACGACCTCGACGTCCAGACCTTGACCGTGCTCGAGGATTTCCTGGAGGACTTCCGCGGCTGTGTCGTCGTGGTCTCCCACGACCGCTATTTCCTCGATCGGACCGTCGATCGACTCTTCAGCTTCGAGGACGGCCAGCTGCAGCGGTTTGAGGGGAACTACAGCAGTTACCTCGAGCGGCAATCCAGCAACCGACCAGCAACAGCACCGAAACCGGCGCCCACCAAGCCAGACCCTGAACCGAAGGCGAAACCGGCCAAGGCGAGACGCCGCAGCTTCAAGGAAAACCGTGAACTCGAGCAGCTCGATACAAACCTGCCCCTCTGGGAAGCCCGCAAGGACGAACTGGAAAGCCTGCTGGCAACAGGCGGCAGTGATTACGCCGCCCTGGAAGCCCTGAGCGAGGAGCTCTCGACCCTCCTCCAGACCATTGCCGCGGGCGAAGAACGCTGGCTCGAACTCAGTGAGATGCCGGGGTAGTCGCGCTGCTTCGGCGACGGCGGTGGGCATGGGGCGGCAGTTCCGCAGCAGTGCGACCTGGCTTGGCAGTTAGCTCGCACTGCATCCGTGGCGCGCCTTGACCCAACCAGGGTTGTTGGCGGCAGTGGCCCGAGCGGGCCTCCAGCTCCTTCATGGCCGTTGGCTTGTAGTCACTGAGGCTGCGCTGCAGGGCCATTTCATCGCCCATGTGCCGCAGATAAAGATCCAAGGTCCACTGGATCTGGTTGTGCTCAAAGGCCTCACAGGCCGCCTGCAAGGAATGAAAGCGCTGGCTCACCAAACCGGTTGGGGAGCACTGCTTCCACTCGAGGGTGTCCTCAAAACTCAAGCCCTCGCGCCACTGCCTCTGCTCAGAGAGGTAGCAGTGATGGTCAGGTCCATTGATCCAGAAGAGACGACCGGCCTCATCCATGAAGTGACGATCGTGTCGCTGTGTGATTCGCGCCATCCCGAAGTCCCTCACTAGCCCTCTGCTAGCCACAGCCTTCCCGCTCTGGCCGCGAAGAAAAGCGAAAGCTGAATCAGAAGGCCATCACAAATGGCTCCGCATCCGGCACATAGCCCGTATGGTGTGGCCGACGTCGAGCAGCCTGATCTCTCCGGCCTCATTGCATGAACACGATCGACGAGCACATCGCTAAGGACAAAACTGAGATCGAAGCGGCTAAAGCTGCTGGCGATCAACCCAAGGTTCGCCACCTTCAGGACGAAGTGAAGGACCTCGAGGAGTACAAGGCCCACCATCCCGGCGACCAGAAAGACCCCAGCCCCCTGGAAGTCTTCTGCGACCTGAACCCCGACGCGCCTGAGTGCCTCGTCTACGACGACTGAGCCACTAGCCGTGAGCCAGGCCTCCCCTGGCTCACACCCCCAGCTCTTTCCAGACCCGCGCTAAGAGCTGATCCAAGTTTTTCGAAGTCGCCGCAGAGACATCCAGCACTGATTGGCCGCAGTGGTCGCTAATCAGCTGAATGCGCTCCTCCAGCTCTTCATCCAAGAGCAACTCGGTTTTGTTGAGCGCCACCAGGCAGGGCCGCTCGTCAAGCCCATTTCCGTAGGCGGCGAGCTCCTGCTGCACCACTTTGAAGTCGCTCAGAACATCCTCTGAGCTGGCATCCACCAGATGGATCAGCAGGCGGGTGCGCTGGATGTGACGCAGGAAGTCATGGCCGAGACCCGCACCCTGGGCGGCCCCGGCAATCAACCCGGGAATATCCGCAAAGACCGTGCCATCCCCGCTGGGACGACGCACCACCCCGAGGTTGGGCACCAGGGTGGTGAAGGGGTAATCGGCAATTTTGGGCCGCGCCGAGGAGAGCACAGAGATCAAGGTGCTCTTGCCGGCATTGGGCAGGCCAATGATTCCCACCTCGGCCAACAACTTCAGCTCAAGCTGGAGGACCCACTCCTCCCCATCGCGTCCCTCGGTGAATTTCTCCGGAGCGCGGTTGCGGTTGCTCAGGTAGTGGGCATTGCCCAATCCGCCACGGCCGCCGACGGCCACCAGCAGACGCTCGCCCTTCTCGGTGAGATCCCCCAAAAGGATGTGAGTTCGGGAATCACGGACTTCGGTGCCACAGGGGACCTTGATCACCAGGGGCGACCCGCTGGCACCGGTGGCCTTGTTCGGTCCTCCCCGCCGCCCGTCGTCAGCGGCAAAGAGGCGCTTGTACTTGAAATCCAGCAGGGTTTGGAGGTTGGGATCAGCCTCCAGCCAGACATCCCCGCCCCGGCCACCGTCACCTCCTGAGGGGCCGCCGGCGGGGACGTATTTCTCACGGCGAAAAGCGGCTATTCCATCGCCGCCGCGTCCTGCCTGCAGTGAGATCCGGGCCTGATCAATGAATTGCATTTGACCAACCCTAAGATCGGGCCGCCGTGAGGCCGGTTCTTGGCAGAGGTTCGCTTCCAGCAGGTCAGCAAGACCTACCCCCCACGGCGAGGCAGTGCAGCGGTTGAGGTCCTGCGCCAACTGGATCTCTCGATCCGTGATGGCGAATTCTTGGTCCTCGTGGGACCGTCCGGCTGCGGCAAGAGCACCCTGCTGCGGCTGTTGGCGGGCCTCGAGAGCCCAAGCGGCGGCGAGATCATCGTCGGTGGACGCCGGGTCACCCATCTGCGCCCATCCCAACGGGATGTGGCGATGGTCTTCCAGAGCTACGCCCTCTATCCCCACCTGAGCGTGGCGGACAACATTGGCTTTGGCCTGCGGCGGCAGCGACAGCGCACGAGCGTCCAACAGCTCCAGGACAGCCTGCACCGTGCCGGGCGAGCCCTGCCCAAGGCCCTCCGAATTCCCTCCAGCCGAGAACAACGGATTGAAGCGCGCATCCAGGAGGTCGCCAGCACCCTCGAGCTCGAGCATCTGCTGGACCGGATGCCCAAGGAACTCTCCGGCGGCCAAAAACAACGGGTTGCCCTCGGACGCGCCATCGCCCGCCAGCCATCCGTCTTTTTGATGGACGAGCCCCTAAGCAACCTGGATGCCAAGTTGCGCGCGGGGACCCGGGCGCAGATCGTCGAACTGCAGCGCCGGCTGGGAACCACGACGGTCTATGTGACCCACGACCAGGTGGAAGCCATGACCATGGGCCACCGGATCGCCGTCTTGAACCGCGGTTCCCTGCAACAGCTCGGGACACCGACGGAGCTCTACCAGTGGCCGAGCAACGTCTTTGTGGCCCAATTCATCGGTAGCCCAGCGATGAACCTCCTGCCCATCACCGTTGCCGGCAAGGGTCAGCTGCAGCTCGGCAGCCGGCGCTTCCTCCCGGAAGGGCCCAGTGGAGATGCCCTGCTGTATTGGCAGGACGCGGGTGGGAGTGAAACCCTCACGGGCGGCCTGCGGGCGGAACACCTGCGCTTGGCCCCAGCCACCAACCGCAACCTGCCGGCTGAGGTCTGCCATGTAGAGGGGCTTGGCAATGAGCAACTGCTGACCTGCCGACTCGAGGAGGGAAGCCACCTGGTCCAGCTACGGGCCGATCCGGGCGAGCCACTCACCCCAGGGGAAACGGTTCACCTGGAGATCGATCCGAAGGGCTGGCGCTTCTTTGACGCAAACGGCGAGGCGATCCCGATGGCGCCGGAGCCGATCGCCGAACCTGCCGCGGGCCCCGAGCCCGTACTGCCCTCACTGGGTTAGGGCGTCACTTCACCCAAATCACACTGCAGCCCTGACCACCATCGCCCTGGGCGGCATCGCTGACCCGTTCCACATAGGGAACGCTGGACAGCCACTCCCGTAGACCGCGCTTGAGCTTGCCGGTGCCGATGCCGTGGATCACCCACACCGGCCCATTGGCGCCGCGCAGATGTTCCTCGACGGCGGCCTCGGCTTCATGCACCCGCATGCCCCGAACATCAATGGTGTTGCGCTCGGTCCGCACTTCCGGGCCTCGGCTCGCGGGATTCCGGCGACTGCGGATCGCCACCTTGGTCTCCGGTGGCGCGGGCTTCTCCCCCTGCAGCCCCTCGATGGCGGACAGCTCAAGATTGAGGCGCATCACCCCACAGCGGACGCTGAGCTCCCGACCGTCTTCGCTCAGGGAGAGGACCTCGCCGGCCTTGCCCAGGGAGAGGACACGAACGCGATCGCCAACCTTGGGGAGCCAACCCTTGTGGTCACGGCGCTCCGGCATCGGGCGGTGCTGCTGCTCGAGCTGCTTGAGCTGCTGGCCAGCTCGGCGGGCGGATTCGCCCAGTTCGCTGGTGTCATTGCCGCGGCCATGGCGCAGGCGCCGAATGATGCGGCGCACCTCCTTCTGGCCATCGCGAATCGAGCGCTCCAGTTGCTGACGGCGTTGCTCCTGCAGCTCAGCGCTCTGCTCCTTCTGCTGCTGCCAGCGCTGCAGCAGCTCCTCGTGCAACAGCTCCGTGCGAGCCAGCAAGGAGGCCGCCTCCTCCGCCGCATCCTGCTGCCGTTGCCGCTGGCTCTCCAATCCGGCAATCACTTGATTGAGCTCCCCCTCACCCCGGGGAGCGAGCAGGGCCTGGGCGTCCTTGAGGACGCTGCCGTCCAACCCCAGTCGCGTGGCGATGGCCAAGGCATTGCTGCGCCCCGGGATCCCCCATTGCAGGTGGTAGGTCGGCGACAAGCTCTCAACGTCGAAGGCCACGGAGGCGTTCTCGAAGCGCGGGTCGTCGTACTTGAGCGCCTTGAGCTCCCCGAAGTGGGTTGTGGCAATGGTCAACCGCGCTCGATCGGCTAACTGCTTGAGCAGGGCGATGGCCAGCGCCGTGCCCTCGGTGGGATCGGTGCCAGCCCCCACCTCATCAAGGAGCACCAGTTGGGCACCGGGCTGGGTGGCCAGATCATGACCCGCGGCGGGCAGGGCCTCAAGGATCCGGGCGATCCGCCGCACATGGCCACTGAAGGTGGAGAGGTTCTGCTGCAGGGACTGCTCATCGCCAATGTCCGCGAGCACCTGCTGGCACCAGGGCAGGCGCGGCGCCCCCTTGCAGGGCACGAAGAGACCAGCTCGAGCCATCAAGACCGCCAAGCCGACACTCTTGAGGGTCACGGTCTTACCGCCCGTGTTGGGACCGGTGATCGCCACCACCCGCAGGCTGCTCTCCACACGGACGCTGACGGGAACCACCGGCTGTCCGCCTTGGCGGCGCTCCTGCCAGAGCAGGAGGGGATGGCGCAGTCCCTCCAGCTGGAGAGGGGCCAGGGGGTCCGCCTCCAGCTCGGGGCGCACCGCCCCCAGCCAGGCGCTGTAACGGGCCCGGGCCAGGGCGAGATCCAACTGGATCAGAACGTGTTGAAGGTGCTCGAGCGCCGGCTGTTCCTCGCCCACTAGGCCGCTGAGCTCCTGGAGCACTGCTCGCTCGGCCTCACGCTCCTTGCCTTCCAGTTGACGAATGCGGTTCCCCAGGGGGATCACCGCCTGGGGCTCAATAAAGACGGTGTTCCCGGAGGCGGAACTGTCGTGCACCAAACCGGGCAATTGACTGCCGGCACCGGCTTTCACGGCCAGAACCGGCCGACCATTGCGCTCAGCCACAACGGTGTCCTGGAGCAGCGCGGCGTAGCGGCGAATCAGCCCATTGAGGCGATCGCGGCGCTCCATCCGCACCGAGGCCAGCTGAAGACGCAAACCGGAGAGGGGCGGGCTGGCGCGATCCGCAACACGCCCCCCGTCTTCGATGCAAAAGCGCAGGCGCTGCTCCAGCTCCGGCAAGGTCCGCAGGGGTTCCACCAGGGCCGTCGTCACCGGCCGGAGCTCGGGATCATCGATCTGCCGGCGTAGGCGACGAGCCGCCGCCAGGGTGGTCGCCACAGCCAAGAGATCATCGCCACTGGCCACACCCCCCTTGGCGCAGAGCTGCAGGGTGTGATCGAGATCCGCGGCGCCCCGAAAACTCAGCCCGCCTTCAACAAGGCCATCAAGCGCCAGCAGTTCGGTCGTCTCAGCAAGCCAGCCCACGCTCTGCTGACGGGTCGAGGCAAGGGGCAGCCGAGCCGCAACGGCACGGCCCGCAGCGGTGCTGGCGAAGCTGGAGACGTGTTGAGCCAGCCGCGGCCACTCCAGCAGCTCCAGGGCCTCCTGTTGGATTGGCGCGTGCAGCTCAGCCGTCACGAGTAGGTCAAGGGAATCGGCTCAGCTCCGATATTGGAGGGCAGCCCACCCGCGGGCTCGTAGAGCATCTCCAGCCAGTTGCCCTCGGGATCCTGCATATAAAAGGAGGCCGTTCCATCACGGTGGTCATGCACCGGACCACAGGAGTGCCCTTTGGCCAGCAGCTGCTCGCGGACTTGGTCCACTTCGGAGCGGTTCTGAACGTGAAAGGCGAAGTGGGGGCCGGCCGCCTTGTAGTCGGGGCTGAGCAGAGCAATGCCCTCACCGGTGGGCCACTGGACGTAGCACCAGTCGTTGGCTTCCCAGGTCAGCCGCAGACCCAAGTCGAGGTAAAAGCGCTTGGCCCGCTCCATGTCCTGCACCCGCAGGGCGACATGGCCAAGGCGATGGTTACAGGACATGGGACACGGGTCGGCCAACCCATTGTGAGCTGGCCGCACTCATAACCGTTGATGGGCTGATTTAGCCCTGGCGCATCCACTCAGCCGCATCACAGGCGTGATACGTGAGGATCAAGTCCGCTCCGGCGCGCTTAAAGCAGAGGAGGGTTTCGAGCACCACCGCGCGCTCATCGATCCAACCCTTCTCAGCAGCGGCCTTGACCATGGCGTACTCGCCACTGACGTTGTAGGCCGCGATTGGCAATTCACTCTCCTCGCGGAGACGGTGAATGATGTCGAGGTAGGCCAGACCTGGCTTGACCATCATGATGTCGGCGCCCTCTTGCTCATCGAGCTGGGCCTCGGTGATGGCCTCGCGGGCGTTGGCCGGATCCATCTGGTAGGTGGACTTGTCCTTCGGGATGGGCTTACTGGCCACCGCACGGGGGGCGGAATCCAGGGCTTCGCGGAAGGGGCCGTAGTACGCCGAGGCGTATTTCGCCGTGTAGCTGATGATGCCGACGTGCTCAAAGCCTTCCTCATCGAGGGCTTCGCGGATGGCACCAACGCGTCCATCCATCATGTCGCTGGGTCCGATCAGATCGGCACCGGCACGCGCCTGAGCCACGGCCTGCTTGCAGAGCAGGGCCACGGTTTCGTCATTGAGCACGACCCCTTCGCCGCTGACGATCCCGTCGTGGCCATCGCAGGAATAGGGGTCCAGGGCGACATCGGTCATGATCGCCATCTCAGGATGGACTTCCTTCAGACGTCGGATTGCCCGGGGAATCAGGCCCCCCTCGTTAAAGCACTCAGCGCCGTCTTCAGTCTTCAAACCATCGGCCACCTTGGGGAAGAGAACCACGCAGCGGATCCCGAGGTCCCAGGCACGCCCCACTTCCTGGACCAGCCCGTCAAGGCTCCAGCGATGGCACCCCGGCATGGCCCCGATCGGCTCATTCGTGGCCCCCTCGTGGACAAACAGGGGATAGATGAAGTCAGCCGGACTGAGGGAGGTCTCCCGAACCATGGCCCGCAGGGCAGGGGAACGGCGCAGGCGGCGGGGGCGGTAGGTGAGCTCCATCGGGGGCTGGCTCAGCGATCACAAGGTGGGGCGGATCCTACGGAGCTCCTCTTGATCCAGCCAAACCTTGAACGGATTCGTCAGCTGCCGGAGGGCTGATCAGGTCTCGTTGCCGCCGAACATGTCGTCGTAGCCCTGATAGGGGTCGTATTCAGCCCAGCCGGGGCTGGCTTCGTTGAACAGGCCGTAGCGGGCCGCCTCGTCGTCGAGCAGGGTGTTTCCCGTTGGCCGGGTGTTGCAGGTCACCCCCCCATCCGGCGTCGGCTGACAGTCGTCAAAGACGACACCAGCCTGGGCGGGAGCGAAGGCCAAGCAACAGTTCAAAACGAGCAGAGCGCCTGAGAGGATGGGCGCCGCTTGCGCCTTGGCCGCGATGTACACCGACTGGACCTCCCTTGTTCTGCTCCTGCTGACTGCCACCCCGCTGTTGGCCGTTGTGGCCACGACGGCGTTCTTCATCTGGCGGCAGAAGACGAAGCGTTGATCACCAGGACCGTTCCCTGACCAACGCACTGCAAACACGTGCGATACCCGGCGGCTTGGGTGCGCTGAATCCCGCTGCCACCACAACAGGAACAGGGCTGAACGCCCTGTTTCGCCGTTTTGCTTCCCCGCTCCTCGGACCTGGCCATGGGCCGCTCCTGGTGTTGGAGTCACTCTGGTCCCAGCAAGCGGATTTGATCCCAAAGGGATCCTTAAGACTCCGGCCGGGGCTGGATCAGCTGCCGCCGTAGAGGCTCCAACTGGCACTGCTGCAGAAGCTCCTGAGCACTGAGCGCAGCGCCCTGTGGAACCAGAGCAAGCGAAGCGGCCAAGCGACCAATCACGGCATCGGGCCCCAGTCCCTCCGCCTGCCAAGCGGCAAGCCCCTGGCCGCCATCGCGCTTGGAGAGGCGCTGGCCCTGGCCATCCAGCCAAAGGGGCAGATGCCAATAGCGGGGCGGCTCAACGCCCAGGCGCTCGAGAACAGCGACCTGCGGTCCGGTGGCTGGCCAGAGATCCAGGCCGCGAACCACATCAGCAATGCCGAGAGCCCACTCATCGACGGCGGTCGCCAGGTGATAGGCCAAGAAGCCATCCGCCCGGCGCAAGACCACATCGCCCACCTCCTTGGGCCCGTCTAAGCAGCCTTGGGGGCCCAACTCTTCCTGCCAGCGGAGCGGGCCAGGCTCGAGGCGCAGCCTCCAACTCGGCAGGCGTTCATTCTCCAAGCCCCAACGGGGAGCCAGGGACCGGCAAAAGCCGGGGTAGACCCCCGATCGACCATGGGGCGCCGAGACATCCGCCAACATCCGGCGGCTGCAACGGCAGGGATAGAGCTGACCACTACGACGCAACGCCGAAAGGACCGTCGCGTAGAGACCACGGCGTTCGCTCTGGCGCAGCACTGGTCCGTCCCAGAACAACCCCAACCAGCGCAAATCCTCTTGAATGCTGGCTTCCGCGCCGGGGCGGATGCGCGGCGTGTCGAGATCGTCGATGCGCAGTAACCACTCCCCGCCCTGGAGGCGAGTGATCAGCCAGGACAACAGGGCCGTGCGCAGATTGCCCAAATGCAGCCGCCCCGTCGGAGAGGGGGCATAGCGACCCCGGCGAGACGATGCCCGCAGATCAGCAACCTCCGCATGCAGGGCGCTGAGGTGATGGGGGAACAGGTCAGCCATCGTGAACCCTGACATGCAAAAGGGCGGCCCGAAGGCCGCCCTCTGCTCTACATCGCGGGTGGATGGGGCGTGATCAGCCCTGAACGCGATCCTTGAACAGCTTGCCGGCCGTGAAAGCGGGCACGCGCTTCGCGGGGATCTTGATCTTTTGGCCGGTCTTGGGGTTCAGGCCTTGACGGGCGGAGCGCTCGCGGGGCTCGAAGGAGCCGAAGCCGAGGATCGACACCTTTTTGCCTTCGACAACCGAATCGATGATGGTGTCGATAGCCGCGTCGACCACCTGGGCCACGTCGGTCTTGGTCAACTCGGTGCGAGCAGCCACGAGATTGACGAGGTCAGCTTTGTTCATCGGAATGGAAGCCTCTGGGCTCAGTAGCAGCAGGGCGGAGTGAGAAAGCCCCGCCACCACTGGTTTCAGCGCGCCAATGGTATGGGGGTTAGCAAGGGGCGGCAACCTCAAAAACCCTTTTCCCATGCCGTTTTTGCCACATTTGCTGCCGAAATCAGCGCTTTTGCGCCCATTTGTGCCCGGATGAGCCGTCCTCTAGAGGGGTTCCTGGCCCTGTAGGGCCGCCCAATCCAAGGCCTCCAACTGCTTCTGAGCGTCGGCGATGAGGGCCTCGCCGCGCAGGGCCCCCAGGCCAGCCCCACTGGCCAAACCGACCGGAGCGGAGCTCGGCAACCAGTCCTTCAGGGCCTCCAAACTGCGCAGCCAGCGCCCCCAATGGAAAGACCGGCGGGTGCGCAATGGACGGGCTTGACCGTCAGCCACAGGACTCAGAAGCCGCCCACAGAACAGCAAGGGGGCGCCGTTGAAGGCGCGATCGGCCAGCAGAACGGCGCTGCCGGGCGTGGGGCCAGGGGTCCAGCGCAGGCGGTAGCCGGGGCCAAGGGAGTGTTCAGTAGCGAAGGGTTCAAGCCTCGCCACGTTGGGGAGGAGATAGGCCTCTTGCTCCTGCAGGGACACCGGCCAGCCCAACGCGTCTTGGAACCGGCGCGTGCGCCCGTGGCCATCCCGGCTGGTCAAGACCAGGCGACCTGGGCCGCGCTGCCTCAGGAAGTCCAGGTTCGCCTCGCTCAAACCTGGGCAATCGATCAGCAAGCCCGAGAAGCCATCCAAATCCGGAGTCTCGAGCCACCAAGCCGAACCGCCCAGGGTTTCGCGGTTGGGGGAAAACAACCAGAGATGCTCCAGCACCTGCCGGGGCGGACGACCATCCGGCAGAGGCTCGGCAAAAACCGAACCGGATGCAACCGGCTGGGATTTCTGCTCACTCATGACAGGGCGCATCCACTCGACCACCTTTAGTTTGTGGCAGCAGCCCGCAGGATCCGTTGGCTTCGATCCATCTCGGACAGCCCTGGCCCCTGGGGGCGCAAGCCACCTCCAGGGGGGTGAACTTCTCCCTGGCCGCCCCCAGTGCCAGCCGTATCGAGCTGTTGCTGTTCCGCGATGGCAACGCCAGCGAGCCCGAGCAAACCATTGAGCTGAGCAGCCAGCACCACCGCTCCGGGGACATCTGGCACGTCGAGGTGGAAGGCATCGGCATTGGCTGCTGCTACGCCTACCGGGTCTTCGGCCCCCTCCAACCGGGGCAACACGGGTACAACCCCTCCAAGTTGCTGCTAGACCCCTGCGCCCGTGCGATCACGGGCTGGGACGTCTACCAACGCACTGATGCCCTCGGAGGCATGCCGAACACGGCGAAGTGCCTCAAGGGGGTGGTGACCGAGCGCGATCGCTTTGATTTCAGCGCTGCACCACGGCCGCGCCACAGCTGGCAGCGGACCCTGATCTACGAACTTCACGTGGGGGGCTTCAGCCGCGGCCAAGGCAGCCCCGTTAGTCCGAAGGCCCAGGGCACCTATCTGGGGCTGATCGAACTGATTCCTTATCTCAAGGAGCTCGGCATCACCACGGTCGAATTGCTACCGGTGATGGCCTTCGACCCCCATGACGCCCCGGAAGGGCGGATGAACTACTGGGGCTACAGCCCCTTGAGTTGGCTTGCCCCCCACCACGGCTACCAGCAAGGAGACGATCCGCTGCAGATCCGCCATCAGGTGCGCCAATTGGTGACCGCCTGCCATCAGGCCGGTCTCGAGGTCCTGGTGGATGTGGTCTACAACCACACCTGCGAGGGCAACCAAGCCGGTCCCACCCTGAGCTGGCGCGGCATCGACGACCGCCTCTACTACCACCAGAACGCCAAGGGCGAGTACCTCGATGTGAGCGGCTGCGGCAACTCCATCGCCGCCAACCGCCCCCTGGTGCGGCGCCTGATCCTCGAATCCATGCGCTGCTGGGCCCTCGAACTCGGGGTCGACGGCTTCCGCTTCGACCTCGGCGTCGCCCTCAGCCGCGGCGAAGAACTGGCCCCCCTGGACAAACCACCACTCTTTGAGGAGATCGAAGCCGATCCCGAACTCTCCGATCTGAAGTTGGTGAGTGAGCCCTGGGACTGCGGCGGGCTCTACCGGCTCGCTGATTTCCCCGCCAAGCGGATTGGGAGCTGGAACGGACGCTTCCGCGATGACGTTCGTCGCTTCTGGAAAGGGGATGAAAAGAGCTGCTGGGCGATGGGACAACGGCTCAGCGGCAGTCCGGATCTATTCGGGGGCCAAGCGGCGGTGCTCGGCCGCAGCGTCACCTTCCTCACCGCCCACGACGGCTACACCTTGAGCGATCTCGTCAGCTACGGCGGCAAACACAACCTGGCCAATGGCGAGGACAACCGCGACGGGGACAACCACAACAACAACTGGAATCACGGGGCCGAGGGTCCCTGCAGTGACCCTGAAATCCAGGCGTTGCGGAACCGGCAGCTGCGCAACCTGCTGGCTTCACTGCTGCTGGCCCCAGGGGTGCCGATGCTGCTGATGGGCGATGAAGTCCGCCGCAGCCAAGGCGGGAACAACAACACCTGGTGCCAAAACAACATCCTCGGCTGGATGCATTGGTTGCCGGATGCTGACGATCTCGCCCTGAAGCAGTTCCTGAAACGCCTGATTCAAATCCGCCACCAGTGGGCCGAATTGTTCAATCCGGAGGTACCCCACGCGGAAGCCAAGTCACCCCGCTTCGATCAACCAGGGCACCTGATTCGCCAGTGGCATGGCGCCAAACTCGGCCAACCGGACTGGGCCAGCTGGTCCCACACCCTGGCCTGGAGCCTGAATGATCGCCAACGCGGCCCCCTGGTCTGGTGCGGCATGAACGCCTACTCCGAGGACCTGCGCTTCGAAGTGCCCAAGGCCACTCGCGGCTGGCTTCAGCTCATCAACACCGCGGAGGCCGATGCTGCGCCCGCAGAACCTCAACCCTGGAGTAGTTCTGCACAGGTTCTGAAGAGCCGCAGCCTGGTGCTCCTGGTGGAACAGAGCTGCTGCTAAACGAAGCGGGCTGCGGGAATCGAACCCGCATCATCAGCTTGGAAGGCTGAGGTTTTACCACTAAACTAAGCCCGCAGCAGTACAAACGCACTAAAGCGCCTGGTGCTGAGCGTCAGCGGAACGGCTTTCGCGCTGACTAGAGCATTATGACCTGCGTTCGGGACAGCGTCCTTGGCCGCCACGCCTCAAGCCCCTAGCGATGCCGCCGATCTGCGGGGCCGCCCTCGGCAGCGTTTGCTTTGGGCCTATGGCCTCGGGGACGTGGGGACCGGCATGGGCGCCTCCCTCATCGGCTTCTATCTGCTGCGCTTCTACGTCGCAGCGGGCCTCCCCCCTTGGCTGGCGGGCCTGGCCTACGGACTCGGACGGCTCTGGGATGCCGTCAATGATCCAATTGTCGGCTGGTTGAGCGACAAGACCGTCAACGCGAAGCTTGGTCCTCGTCTCCCCTGGATCCTCTGGAGCGCCGTTCCCCTTGGAGCGTCGATGGCTCTGATGTGGTGGCTCCCCCCCTGGGAGAGCATCTGGACCAAGTTCTGGGTGTTCCTGGTGGTCTCGGTCGTCGCCAACAGCCTTTACACCTGCGTCAACCTCCCCTACACGGCCCTCGCCGCCGAACTGACGACCGACGTCGGCCTGCGCACCCGGCTCAACACCTCGCGCTTCACCGGTTCGATCCTGGCCACGATCACCGCGGCCCTACTCGCGGGGGTGCTCGTCGGGAACCTGGGTGATCCCTCCTCTTATCTCCCTGTCGGCCTGGTCTCCGGCGTGATCATCAGTGCCTCCGGCCTGCTCTGCGGCTGGGGCCTTCTGCCTTCTGCGCGCAATTGCCAACGGCCGGAACCCACCCCAGGCACGACGCGCAAACTGCTGCGGCGGGTGGCCCAGAACGGCCGCTTCCTGATGGTGCTGGGCCTCTACCTCTTGCTCTGGTGCTCCCTGCAGCTGATGCAGGCCGTCTCCCTCTTCTTCCTACCGGTGGTCCTTCAGGTCCCCGAAGGATTGAGCAAGCTGATCCTGCTGCCCTTCCTGCTGAGCTCCCTCGGGGGACTCTGGCTCTGGAACACCGTCTCCCACCGGGCCGGCCGCCTTCAGGCCCTGCGCCAAGGCGGTCTGCTCTGGATTGCCGGCTGCCTGCTCGTGATGGTGCTGCAACCACTCAACCCGGCCCTGCCCGTGCTGGCCGCCAGCAATCTGTTCAAGCTGATCCTGCTCCTGGTCTCCATCGTTCTGGCCGGCGTCGGAGCCTCCACCGCCTACCTGATCCCCTGGTCCCTCTTGCCGGATGCCATCGACGCCGATCCGGAGAAGCCGGCCGGCCAGTACACCGCCTGGATGGTCCTCGCCCAAAAGGTCTGCATCAGCGCCGTGATCGCCCTGTTGGGCATGGTTCTGAGCGCCAGCGGCTACGACGAAGCCCTGGCGAATACCGCCCAACCCACCAGTGCCCTGGTGGCGATCCGGCTCTGCATGGGCATCATTCCCGCAGTGTTGGTGGTTCTTGGCTTGGTGGTGACGCGCCGCTGGCCTGAGAGGGGCCTCCACCTTCAAGGTCAGACCCCCGCCAGCTAGCTCACCGTTCCATGCCCGCCCGTCGCCTCCCCGCCTGGCTTCGTCCCCGCTGGCTGACTCGCCTGGGCGAGAGCCTGCTGATTGGAGGTCAAGCGGTCTCGGCCCTGGCCAAGGGCCAGATCAACCCCAACGACCTGATCGTCGAATTGATGGAGGCCGGCCCCGGCAGCTTCCTGATCATCCTGATCACCGGCCTGGCAGCCGGCACGGTGTTCAACATCCAAGCCGCCTCAGAACTGGTCAAGCAGGGTGCCGGATCCACCGTGGGCGGAATTCTTGCCCTGGGATTGGCCCGGGAAATTGCACCGATCCTCACCGCCACCCTGGTGACCGGAAAGGTCGCCACGGCCTACGCCGCCCAGCTGGGAACGATGAAGGTCACCGAACAGATCGATGCGATCACGATGCTGCGCACCGACCCGGTCCAGTACCTCGTGGTTCCGCGCCTGCTGGCGATGGTCGTGATGACCCCGGTCCAATGCCTGGCCTTCTTCGGGGTGGCGATCTGGTCGGGTCAAGTCAGCAGCGCCATCCTCTACAACATCCCGCCGGACGTGTATTGGACCTCGGTGCGGGGCTGGATGCACCCCTCTGATCTGCCGGCGATGCTGCTGAAGGCCGGGGTCTTCGGCCTTCAAATTGCCGTTATTGCCTGCGGCTGGGGCTTAACCACCCGGGGGGGGCCCAAGGAAGTGGGCACCAGCACCACCGGTGCGGTGGTCATGATCTTGGTGACCGTGTCCTTGATGGACGTCGTCTTGACCCAATTGCTCTTCGGCTCATGAGCCCTTCAACCGTGACCGGCTCGGGCCCCGACCCAGAACAGGGCGCGATCCTGGCGCCACGGGTCTGGCTGCCGATCGGCGTCCTCGGCCTCGGCCTGGCCTGCCTACTGATCAATCTCTGGGCCGCTGGCCTGGTGAGCCTCTTTGGGCTCTTCCTGCTCATCCAGAGTCAGATCCTGCGGTTGCAGTTCTGCGGCGATGCCCTGATCGTCTGGCGC
>JAAZUZ010000124.1 GCA_018623875.1 Synechococcus sp. HW_metabat.21 | reverse complement strand
CTGTTGATCCTCTGCCTGGGCGCCCAGAACCTCGATCAACGCACTCGGCTCAACCTGGGCTTCGGCCGCACGGCTGAACTCCCCACCGGCTTCCTCTTGGGGGTCTCCCTGGTGATTGGAGTGATCAGCGGCGGTGCCGCGAGCGCCCTACTGCTCCCGGGCAGTGATCAGGCTTCCGGCAGGGAATAAAGCAGGCCGCCTTCCACCACCAGGCGGGTAATGCCCTGGGCCACCAGGTAGGAGGAGCGGCGCTGGAGCACGTCGCTGTCGGGCACCTTGATCACGCGCTGACTGCGGCCGCACTGGCGCTTGGCCTGGCGGGGGTTCGTAAAGAGCATCAGGGCCTGGCGGGCCTGCTCGGTTTCCGGCAGGGAGCCGAGCTCGGGGAATTCGTTCAGGGGCTTGGCCTGAAGCTCCACAACCTTGTCCACAAGCATGTAGACGCTGCTGGGCAGCAGGCCGGGGAGCAGGGGGACCGGATCGATCAGCTCAGCCGCTGGTGCCGTGCCGACGGCGGTCGCCTCGGGGCCGTCATCAGCGTCGTCGAAGGTCTCCTCCTCGCCGTCATCGCCGAAGTCATCGGCGTCATCGATCGCCAAGACGCCGGCGTCCTCGCCCGCCTCGCCGTCTGACGGGTTGGCTTCACCCGCCACGGGCGCCGCGGCGGGCTCCTCGGCGGCGGGGGCCGCAGCAGGCTCGGGGGCTGGGCTCTGGGCCTTCACCTCGGCCGGCTTAGCGGCCGAGCTGCTTCGGGATTGCTTCTTAAGCGCTGCAAGCTCGTCGGGATCGATCCCAGCCTTCAGCACACGGCTGACCGTGTTGGGGCTGCAGCCATAGCTCGTGGCCAGGGCCTGGGCGGTCTCGCCCTGGCGGTAACGAGCGACCAGCTCCTCTTTTTGGCTTTCGCTCAGCCGTGGAGCGGGCATGACGACATCGATGTCCAGCACACCACCATAGAAGCCTTGGCTCGGCTGGCACAATGCGTCAGATCCAAGCTCCCTTAGCTCAGCTGGATAGAGCAGCTGCCTTCTAAGCAGCCGGTCGTTGGTTCGAATCCAACAGGGGGCGTCTAGAGCTCGTATTCCTCCTCGAAACGCGCCATCAGGCCGTTGTAGAGGGCGAGGGTGCCTTCGGTTTCTTCGCAGAAGCCCTTGACGCGATAGGCCTCAATCAGATGGCTCAACGAGGCGTGCACCTGGGCAAAAGCCTGGGCGAATTCGTTCTGAATATCTTCGTCGCGAATGTCTCGGATCTTGGCTGTCATCAACTCAACCTTGCGCTGAGCGACGACCATCTCCGCCTCCATCTCCTTGTTGAGTTTCCGGCGCTTACCAGCCATCAATCCCGCTCTGGTTGAGCCCCACATCTACACCAGTGGGCTTTAGCGGTAGGGGATGCAATCGAATCCGCGAGATGTCTTGCCATCACTGGGTGCTGCCGCGACCCAACGGCGCCCAGCCACGATGCAACCCTGGAGGGTCGACATGGGGACCTTGGTCACCGCGACGTCCTTGGGGCCGACCCTGTTGGGCTCAAAGGTCGAGCGCACCAGCCAGGCCTCGTAGGCCATCGCGGCCGGCATCGAGGCCCAGACGAACGCGGACAGCAGCAGACGCCTCACAGCTCGACAGGTGCTCTGCGCACCCTGCCATGGGTACCCAAACCGCGCCCGGCGTCGTTACAAACGGGCGGCGCTCATCCAGTCCGCCCGGGGATCCGCACTGCGGGCCGCCCGGAGTTGCTCGAGCAGCTGACGTTCCTGGTCGCTGTAGCGAGCGGGTTGCTTCAGGCTCAGGCTGAGCAGCAGGTCCCCGCGGCCGCCCTTGGCCGGCCATCCCTTGCCCTTCAGGCGCAGGCTTCGGCCCACGGCCATCGCCGGGGGGACTGAGACCGTGGCTTCTCCGTCGGGCGTTGCCACCCGCACCTCGCCGCCCAAGGCCAACTCATCAAGGCTGAGGGGAAGATCGGCCTTGAGCTGGTCCCCATCGAGGGTCCAGACCGGATGGTCCTGGACCTGCAGGGTCAGGTAGAGATCACCGCGGCGGCCGGTCCCAGGCTGCAGATTCCCTTTGCCCTTGAGGCGCAGGCGACTGCCGGGCTTCACGCCCGCGGGAATACGGACCTGAACCCGTTCGTCATTGACCGCCAGGGTCCGCTCGCAACCGCGGAAAGCCTCCGAGAACGACAGGGAGATGCTGGCTTCGGCATCGAGGTTGACCGGCGCGGCCTGACGGCCGGGACCGCCTGCGAAGCCGCCACTGCCAAAACCACCGGGGAAGCCCGAACCAAAGCCGCCGAAGCCGCCCGGGGATCCAGCAAATCCGCCACCGGGAAATCCAGCCCCGCCACCGCCGGGGCCGCCAAAGCGACCGAGGAGGTCATTGATGAAGTCGTCGAAATTGCCGTAGCGGCCGAAGTCCACATCGACGCCACCTGGGCCAGGTCCCGCACCCGCCTGACTCCAGTACTGGCCGAACTGCTCGTAACGCCTGCGCTTATCTGGATCCGAGAGGACTTCGTAGGCCTCACTGACTTCCTTGAACTTCGCTTCAGCGCCTTTATCCCCGGGATTTACATCCGGGTGGTACTGGCGGGCCAACTTGCGGAAGGCCTTCTTGATCGTGTCCGCATCGGCGCCACGCTCAACGCCGAGAACTTTGAAATAGTCGCGGTAACCGTTGGCGCTCATCGCTGTAGCGGGGAAGGACCGATCAACGGCAATCCAAGTTTCCCAGTTCTGGGGTGCATTGAGCGAGGGGGCAAACAGGCGGAAGGCCGAACGCGTGACCAGCCCCGCCATCGCCCCTAGGGTGCGGCGAACCGTTCACAAGCAGCCATGGCTGGCCTTCGCCGCGTCCAACTCCTGGGACGCCTGGCCCTGGGCTTGGGGCTGCTGATCGCTGCGCCAGCGCTGCCGCCGGCGGCCCAGGCTGCTGAGGACCAACCGGCCGCCGCTCGCCCCTCAACGACGCGGCAGAAACAACTGGCCGATCACCTCAAGACCCAGGGATTTCTGGTCTATGGGGCCTGGTGGTGCCCCCACTGCAATACGCAGAAGGAGCTCTTTGGCGTTGAAGCCATCGAGCGACTGCCCTATGTCGAATGCGACAAAGAAGAGGAAGGCCGCCAACGCTGCATGGCCGCCAAGGTGCGGGCCTACCCGACCTGGGACTACCAGGGTGAGCGCCGTGCCGGCGTATTGAGCTTGGAGGAACTCGAGATCTGGAGCCGCTTTCCCGGCGCTCAATCGGAGTCAGCCACGCCGAAGCCGTGAATCAGGGCCTCACCCAGATCGCTATCCCGTTGATGGAAGCGTCGCCGGCCTGAGCCAAAGCCGTCCAAGACACACGCAGCTCGGCTGACTGGCGCCGGTTGAAGCCCTGCCTTTCGGCAGCTATGCGGGCAGGCTGCGCATCGCGGGCGTTCTCTCCATGCTGAAGAGGACGTCCTGATTTGGCTGCGACTGCCCATGAAATTGCATGTCGCCAATGCGGTCGCGGTCTCAATCCTGTCGACGGCTGTCCTGGTGCTGGCGCTCAAGGACAAGTCCTGCCCGAGCCCCACCCCAGCAGCTGGGATCCAGACCGCACCAACCGCCCAAGGACCCGGTGCGGCGAATCCCACTCCCCCTGCTCAAGCAAGGCCCCAGCGTCAACGGCGGGAGCTCGGCAAGTTTTAAGACGCCAAGTCCGTGAAGTCCTTCACGTTGAACTCACCGTCGCCGCCAAAGATCTGATCAAATTCAGGGCTGCGCGCCACAACTGATTCGGTCGAGATGCCCATGCGCAACACATCGTGCGCCGCTGCAATGAGACTTTGCTCATCACCGCTGTCATTGGACAGCGCCCAGAACATCATTCCGCCGAGATCGGCGGCCTCCACGTAGGCAGCTTTCCCTGCAATCGTCGCGGTCGTTTCGATGGAACTCCAAACCTGGGTTGAAGCGTTGTAGGCATAGGCCGCCAAAGCATCGTCATCCCAAGCCAATTGATAAGCACCCGACTCAATCCCAGTAATCAGATCCTTCTGGTCGTAATTCCCTGCTTCAAAAGACCCTGGTGCTGAGGTGGCACGTCCAACCTCGCCATAGCCAAGGTCATCACCGGTGATCACATCTCCCCAGGCACGTGTGTAGGCCGGAGCCCCCAGGACGAGCTTGTTTTAAGCGACACCTGAGTCCTTAAAGGTCTCCACAGCATTCACCACGTCATAGCCCGATGGATCACCCGTCATCGCGGCCTGGTGTCCCGTCGTCGACTCCCAGCCACCGTGGAAGTCATAAGCCATCACGTTATAGAAGTCGACAAAGGGATCAACGCCTTGAAGATTCAAGGCCGCCAACTTATCCGCCGTAGCAGCGGTCGCAATTGAAATCTCATAGTCCCTGCCCGATCGATCCTCCAACGCATCGAGCTTGCCGCGCAGAAGCTCCAGAGTCAGAGCAAAGTTTGCTCCATCATCAGGACTGACGGCATTACTCGCAAGACCGCCTCCACCGGGGTACTCCCAGTCAAAATCAACTGTCGTAAAGAAGGTGTACTGCTCAAGGGTCTCAATCACATTGTCTGTGAATTGCTCACGCCCTGCGGCATCATCCAGGGCAAGGCTGAACTCATCCGAGAGGGTCCATCCACCCAAGGCAAGACCCAATTCCAGTTCTGGATTCAGAGCCTTCAACAACTGGAACTGCCTGAGGTTCCCTGCCAAGGCATCATTCTGATCCCAGCCAACCGGCTGACCACTCACAGTCACCGACTGATCAGCATTTTCAACGATCGAGAAATTCGAGTCGTTTCGATAGCTTTCGATCCGAGCCGAGTCGAGCCCCGACCATTCTTGGGCAGAAAATGTTCGCGACACCTGCTCATCAGCCGTAAAGCGTTTTTGCGTCGCCGCCCAATCATCGAAGACCTCAAGCTCACCATTCGCACGCACATCAAAGAAGCTGTAGTTCACATGGGTGAGGTCATCCACCTGAATGTCTTGAACCAAGAAGTCTCGCGAATAAATCCCCCACTCTTCGAAATAGCCGACGATGCGCTTGCCTGACTCGAGCGCGGATGCTGAAGCCGGGGCTTGTGGTTCCAAATTTCCCGTACTCACGACGGGCTCAGACGTCACCTCTGCACCAGCATCATCCGGCCCGGGACCGGCATGACCCCCAT
>JAAZUZ010000123.1 GCA_018623875.1 Synechococcus sp. HW_metabat.21 | reverse complement strand
TGGATCAACTCGGCAAGGTGCCCGCGGAACGTCAACCCCCCAAGTTGCGCTGGCTCTTGCACCTGGGGCTCTATCAGCTGCTCAGCAGTGACCGCATTCCTGCCTCGGCGGCGGTCAGCACCACGGTGGAGCTCGCCAAGCGCGGCGGTTTGAGCCGACTGGCCCCGGTGGTCAACGGCATGTTGCGGGCCTTCCTGCGCCGCCAGGAGGCCGGTGACGCCTTGCCTCTGCCGAGTGATCCCGCGGCGGCCCTGGCCATCCGCCAGTCCCTGCCGGATTGGCTCGCGGCGGGCCTGCTGCAGTGGCAGAGCCCCGAGCAGGCCGAAGCCTTCGCGCGGGCCTGCAACATGCCTCCGGCCCTGGACCTGCGCGTCAACTGTTTGCGCGCCACCCCGGAAGCGGTTCAGGCGGCCCTGGCTGCTGCGGGGGTGGCCTCTGAGCCGATCGATGGCCTAGCGGCGGGCCTGACCATCAAGGGTCGCTCCGGTGATCTGCGCCATCTGCCCGGCTACGACGAAGGGCACTGGTGCGTTCAAGATCGATCGGCTCAGCGGATTGCGCCGTTACTGGATCCCAAGCCGGGTGAGCGGGTGCTCGATGCCTGTGCGGCCCCGGGGGGCAAGAGCACGCACCTGGCGGAACTGATGGGCGATCAAGGGCAGGTGCTGGCCCTCGACCGCGGTGAGGCGCGCTTGCGCCGGGTCGCCCGCAACAGCGAACGCCTGGGCTTGGGCTGCATTGAGACCCGCCATGGGGATGCCGTCGCCTTGGCGTCGGAGGCGCCGGAACTGGTCGGTCAATTCGACGCCCTCTTGATTGATGCGCCCTGCTCCGGGCTTGGCACCCTGGCGCGCCATGCCGATGCCCGCTGGCGGATCGACCCCGCCGCGATTGCGGGGTTGGTGACCCTGCAGCGTCAGCTGCTGGAGGGGCTGCTGCCCCTGCTCAAGCCCGGCGGTCGCCTGGTGTATGCCACCTGCACGGTCCATCCCGAGGAGAACGGCGAGCTGCTGGAGACGTTCCTCAAAGACCACCCCCGGCTGCGACTCGAGCAGAGCTGGCAGCTCTGGCCGGGGCAACTGGCCGGGGCGGGTGATGGTTTCTTCGCGGCGCGGCTCGCGCTGGCTTAAGGAGTCGGCCTGGGTCTGCCGCGCCGGTCCAGCAAATCGAAGCGGCAGTCCACGTAGCGCGGGTTGGTCTGCATGCTTCCGCAGGGGTCCTGGGGCCGCGCGGGACGGACCGGGACCGGCGGACTCACGCGTGGTCGACTAGGGGCTGCGGGTGCTCCGCCCTCCTCAATGGTGTCCTCCAGCAGGACTTCCTCGCCCTCCGGCTTCACCAACTTGAGGTTCTCGGTGAGGGCCTTGAGGGGATTGAACTTCGCCTTGAGCACCGGCTTGGGCGGGAACTGCTCCACCGGCAGCTCCTTGAGGATCGGTGCCATGTACTCCGACCAAGCGATGACGGCGCGGGAGCTGGTGCTCTTGGTCTCCTTGTTGTTGTCGTAGCCGAGCCAGAGGCCGGTGACGAGCTGGGGGACCCCGCCGATGAACCACAGGTCTCGGCCCCCCTCGGAGGTGCCGGTCTTGCCGGCGGCAGGGCGACCGGGGGGAACGGCGCCGTAGCCCGTTCCGCCGCTGACGACCTTCTGCAGCATCCAAAGCATCGCGTCGGCGATGTCGCTGGGCACGACGCGCTTGCCCTGATCGCCATTGACCCGACGACTCCAGAGCACTTCGCCGCCAGGGCCAAGAATTTCTTCAAAGGGTGTGGGCTTGATGTACACCCCGCGGTTGAAGATCCCTGCATAGGCCGCGGTCATGTCCAGCACGGTCTGCTCGGTGGCGCCGACCCCCAGCGGGTAGAAGCGACCCAGCCCCTTTGTGATCCCCAGGCTGTTTGCCGTGGAAATCACCTGGTCGAAGCCCACCTGCTTCAGCAGGCTCACCGAGACCGTGTTCAGGGAGTTCTGCAGGGCCTTCCAGAGCGGAACGGTTCCGAAGTACTTGTCCTTGAAATTCTTTGGGCAATAGCCGCCGTAGCAGACCTTGCGGTCGGTGATCTTGTCTTCCGGTCTCCAGCCTTCCTTGAGGGCACTGAGGTAGACGAACAACTTGAAGGTGGAGCCAGGGGAGCGCAACGCCTGGGAGGCGCGGTTGAACTGGCTGTCGTTGAAATCCTTGCCGCCCACCATGGAGCGGACCAGGCCGGTACCGGGCTCCATCGACACCACGGCCCCTTCCATCGCCCCCGGGGTGTGGCGGTTGATCGTGCTTTGGGCCTTCTCCTGCCAAGCGATGTTCAAGCTGGTGCGGACCGTGAGGCCGCCCACTTCCAGCTGTTCCTTGGAGAGGATCGAAGGCAGTTCCTGCGCCACCCAACTGGTGAAGTAGGGGGCCCGGCTGGTGAAGTATTTCGGTTCCGCGGGCTTCAGCAACAGCGGTGAGTCCTTGGCGCTCGCGTACTGCAGGTCGTCAATGAATCCGGCTTCGCGCATCCGGCGCAGCACAGTGGCCCGACGCTGGAGGGCTAGATCGGGATTGACCAGGGGGGAGTAGATCGACGGCGCCGGCGGCAAGCCTGCGATCAAGGCCGCCTCCGGCAGGTTGAGCTCCGAGGGGGTCTTGGAGAAGTAGATCCAGGCCGCATCGGAGACGCCGTAGGCCCCAGAACCGAGATAGACGTAGTTCAGATACTGCTGAAGGATCTGCTCCTTGCTCAGTTGCCGCTCGAGCTTTCCAGCGAGCAGGGCCTCCTTGAGCTTGCGGATGATCGTGCGGTCCTGACTCAGAAAGACGGTCCGGGCCAGCTGCTGAGTGATCGTGCTGCCACCCTCTTCGACCGAGCCGCTCGAGATGTTGCGCACCAACGCCCGGCCAATGCCGATGGGGTCAATACCGTCGTGTTGGTAGAAGCGCCGATCCTCAGCCGCAATGAAGGCCCGTTGAACGAGTAGGGGCATCTGGCCGGTGACCAGCTTCTCTCGCGTGGCGGGACCAAGCTTCTGAATCACTTGGCCATCGCTGGCCAGCAGGGTCAAGGTGCCCGGGCGGTTGTAGCTGCTGACGCCGCGCACGTTCGGCAGCAGGCTGTCGACGCCGCGGGTCACGGCCGCCTGGGTCAGACCCACGGCCAGGCCGGCGCCCGCTCCAACGAGACCGGCTGTGATCAGCTGCCGCCGGCGCCGTTGCTTCACATCACCACCAGGTCGCTGTGCCCGATCGCCAGAGCGGTGACGAGCATGCCAAGCACCAGGAAGGGTTGAGCACTGGCCTGGTATTTGACGTCAAAGGCCACCGGATCGCGCAGCAGCCAGATGTCCTGGAAGGTGATCTGGGGAACGATCAACAGCACCAGAAGCACTGCAGCGAAATGTTGGCCAATGGCGATCAGAACCGCCACCATCGCCAGCTGGAAGACATCAATCATCCCCGCGCTGATCCAGCTGGCCTTCTCGATGCCAAAAGCCACCGGCAGGGACTGGAGGCCCAGGGCACGGTCGCCCTCAACACTTTTGAAGTCGTTGACGACAGCGATGCCGAGACCAGCCAGGGAATAGGCCAAGGTCAGGATCGCCGTGGTCCAGGTCAGGTGGCCAAAGAGGGCTTGGCCCGCCCACCAGGGCAAGGCGATGTAGCTCGCGCCGAGCGCGTAGTTGCCCAGCCAGCCGTTCTGCTTGAGCTTGAGCGGGGGGGCTGAATAGATGTAGCTGACAAACGAGCCGCCCAGGGCGAGCAGGAAGAGCACCGGGGTGTTGTGCTTGGCCCAGAGGTCGAGGCCATAGGCCACACCGAGGCCGGCCAGCAGCAGGACCCAGATCTGGGCTTTAACCTGCCAGAGGGGGATTGCTCCGGAGGGAATCGGCCGATAGGGCTCGTTGATCGCGTCGATTTCGCGGTCGTAGTAGTCGTTGATGGTCTGGGTGAACCCAGCCAGCAGAGGACCACTCATCACCATGCAGGCGATGGAGGCGCCGACCTCAGAGATGGTCCAGTGGAAATTGCCGGAGGCCGCGGCTCCACAGAGAACCCCCCAGATCAGGGGAATCCAGGTGACCGGCTTCATCAGCTGAAGACGGATCTTCCAGATGTTGGTGGTGCCGCTGGCACCTTTCATGCCCAGCAGCTGGCGGGCACCACCACCGGTGGCGGCGGTGGGGTTGGGGGATTCGCTCACGAACGGGGGCGTCAGGCGGCGGTGATCTCGTCGTCGAAGAACCAGGTGGTGGTGCCGTTGCTCAGCTCAACCACCACACCGATGCCCTTGCCGTCGGTGACCTTGAAGTCCTTCACGGTGCCGGTGGCATCGCTTTGGAGGGCGGTAACCAGGTCGGCGGGGATGCGATCGCGCACCCGGGTGACCCGCACCTTCGAGCCGACGGTGATGGCAGCCTGGGACATGTCCGGCGCGACGAAAAAGTGGCGTCAGGCTAACCCGCTGCAAGCCTTGCCCCCATGGTCGCCAAACGGATCATTCCCTGCCTGGATGTGGCCGATGGCCGGGTGGTGAAGGGGGTGAACTTTGTCGGCCTGCGCGATGCCGGCGATCCCGTCGAGTTGGCCTGCCGCTACAGCGCCTCCGGGGCCGATGAGTTGGTCTTCCTGGACATCGCCGCCAGCCATCAGGGGCGGGCCACCTTGGTGGATCTGGTTCGCCGCACCGCCGAGGCGGTCACGATTCCCTTCACGGTGGGTGGTGGCATCAGTTCGGTGGAGGGCATCACTGAATTGCTGCGGGCCGGGGCCGACAAGGTCAGCCTGAATTCCTCCGCGGTTCGCGATCCCGAGCTGGTGGCCCGCGGCGCCGAGCGGTTTGGTTGCCAGTGCATCGTCGTGGCCATCGATGCCCGCCGGCGCGAGGGCGGCTGGGACGTTTATGTCAAAGGTGGGCGTGAAAACACGGGGCTGGACGCGGTCGAGTGGGCCCGGCGTGTGGTGGAGCTCGGCGCCGGCGAGATCCTGCTGACATCCATGGATGGGGATGGCACCCAGGCCGGCTACGAGCTGAATTTGACCCGGGCGGTCGCCGATGCGGTGGATGTGCCCGTGATTGCCAGCGGCGGTGCCGGTTGCATCGACCACATCGCCCAGGCCCTGGATTCCTCAGGCACGGGCGGGCACGCCTCCGCAGCCCTGCTGGCTTCCCTGTTGCATGACGGGGTGCTGACCGTGGAGGAGATCAAGGCCGATCTGTTGGGCCGTGGACTGACCATTCGCCCCCTGGAGCGGGGGTCGCGCGCTGCTTAAC
>JAAZUZ010000122.1 GCA_018623875.1 Synechococcus sp. HW_metabat.21 | reverse complement strand
CGAACTCCGTACTGGTCGCGCCAATCACCCTGGGGGCCAACGTGACGGTGGGCGCTGGCTCCACCCTGACCAAGGACGTGCCCGCAGGGGCCTTGGCCTTGGGCCGCGCCAAGCAGCTTGTGAAGGAGAACTGGTCCTAAGCGGGGAGATCCAACGCCTGGCGCCACTCCGCCAGGGGGCGGTCCCATCCGTCCTCGAGTTTCTGAGCGATCAAACAGCGGGCCTTGAGTCCCATCTGGAAACCACGGGAGAGGGCCTCCAGCAGGTCCTCGAGGGGTTCGTCGTTCTGCAGAGCGCTCAGCATCCCGCCAAAGATCAGCATCACCGCCAGGGGCGAACGGTTCTGGGCAAGGTTGAAAGCCTGAAGACCCAACTCTCCGGGACCATCGGTGCCGAAGCCCGTCAGGACATGGACGATGTCATGGGTCTCCCGAAGCCGGTGCGTGATGTAGTCCTCGGGCGAATGCACTGGCGTGGGATCGATCAGGCTGTCTGGCGTCAGCCCTTGGGCGCGGAGCTGGTGGGCGTAGACATGCCCCAAGCTTCCCTCCGGAAGCGCGAGCAAGGCATCGAGATCAATCGCTCCTGGACGCCAGTGCTCCTGCACCAGGGCCGCCAACGCGGGGTTGGCCAGCAGATGGCGAAACATCTGTGCCGACAGGGCGCTGTTCTGGAGGCTGCGGCTCACCGCAAACACCCCCTCGAGGGAGTCCGGGTTCTTCAGAAACGTCGCAAGCCCTGAGACCAACTTCAGGGATTGAAGGCGGCTCTTGAGATTGAATTGCATGCTGGCCCGAGCGCTGAGGTCAGCCTGGCTCAAACCTCAGGAAGTAGGGGAATGAGACGCTCCAGTGCAACACCGCGGCTCGCCTTCAGGAGCAACACATCTCCGCTCGAGAGCCATCGCGCCAGCGGCGCCGCTGCGAGATCGGGGTGCGCCACAACCTCCAGTCGATCCAAGGTCGCGGCGGCCTCGGCCATGGCCTCCGCTTCCGCTCCGCTCGCGACGACCACCAAACCGTCGAGGCCCAACGCGGCTGCGCGCTCTGCCACTTGACGATGAAGGGGCACACTTTGCTCCCCCAGTTCCAGCATGGTGCCAAGGACTGCAAAACGGCGGCCAGGCTGGGCCGCCAGAAGGTCCAAGGCCGCCAACACGGCTTCTGGTGAGGCGTTGTAGGTCTCATCCAGCAGGGTCAAGCCACCATGCTGCAACCGGCGATTCCGTCCCCCTGGCACATCCACGTCCATGCGCGTCAGCGCGCTGAGGGGCACACCCAGTTCAGTTGCCACGGCAAGGGCCAAGAGCAGATTGCGGGCGTTATGGCGACCGTCGAGAGGCACATCGAGGCGTGATCCCTTGACCTCGATCACGCCTTGTCCGTCATCCCAGTCGCCGATCCAATCGGCGTCTCGAGCAGCGTCCTCATCGGCCAAGGCCACCCGTGCCACCCGGCCGGACCAGACCCGGGCAAGGGCCTCCTCAATCAGGGGATCACCGGCAGGCACCACCAGCAGCCCGTCCTCTCGAAGGCCCGCCGTGATTTCCAACTTGGCCTGGGCAATCGCCTCACGGCTGCCGAGCCGCCCGATATGGGCCGTCCCGACATTGGTGACCACGGCCACGTCCGGAGCCGCCGTACGGCTCAGGCGTTCAATCTCCCCCAGTCCCCGCATGCCCATTTCGACGACCACCGCCCGGTGTTGCACCCCGGCCTTGAGCAAGGTGCGCGGAACCCCGATGTCGTTGTTTTCGTTGCCCTGGCTGGCTTGCACCGGCCCTAGGGGCCGCAGTGCAGAGCGAATCAGTTCACGGGTTGTGGTCTTCCCGGCCGAGCCCGTAACGGCCACGACCGGAGCACGCAGTTGCTGACGGTGCAGGAACGCCAACTGCTGGTACGCGTCCAGGGTGTCATCGACGAGCCAGTGGAGCAGTCCTTCGGGAACCAGTCCCTTCCGATCCCGCTGGACGATCGCAGCTTGGGCACCGATCGCAGCCGCCTGGGCCAAAAAGGCATGGCCATCAAAGTGCTCACCCACCAAAGGGACAAACAGCTGTCCTGCCGCCAAGGTGCGGCTATCGGTGCAAATGGCGCCAACAACCGCGGCGGGGTCCCATCCGGTTGAGGCGCCCTGGGGGTCTCCCCATCGGGCCATCAGAGCGCCGAACTGCATCGGATTAGGTGGACGACGAATCACGCAGGACGATCATGCCCTCACCCACCAGGGCATCTCGGGCGATGAGGCCAGCGCGGGAATCGCGCAGTTCGAGATGGTCGTAGCCCAACTCCAGGGCCCATTGCTGCCAGAGCTCAGCGCGGCGCCGCTGCTCCTGGGCACTCAAGGCGGGGAACGCCGGTCGCACCCGGAGGATCAAAAGAGATTGCTCGGCGATGCCCTCCGCCTGCAGCAGAAGGCCATCAGCTTCTGGACGCTGCACGAGTTCCACCAGTGGATCCGGGGCAAACGGCCCCTCGAGGCCCTCTGGTTCAAAGCCTTCCGGCTCAAGGTCTTCTCGCTCCAAGGCGGTGGCCTCCAGCTCAGGGGTTGCCTCCTCGGTTGGCTCCTGAACGATCTCCTCCAGTGGAGGAGCAACAGCCGGTGGCTCGCTGATCGGCGCCTGGAGCGGCTGCGGCTCGGGCGCGTCGTCCACCACAGCAGCAGGAACCGATCGCTCCACAGGATCTGGAGCCTGAGGCCAAACCCTGAGCACCACCGTCAACGCGCTGGCCAACACGGCAACCAGTAGGACGATTAAGGCCGGCCAAAACAAGGGGGCCAGATCAGCCGGCCACCAGGCGGGTGATGGCAAGGTCCCCTGGCGATTGCGCCGCCAAAGCTCCTGGCCACGCAACCAAACGTCAGCACGCACGGCACGAAGGTCCTCGGCGAGGACACCCCAGGGGTTCCGGTAGGGCGCAGGAAGGTCGCTACGCCGGTCTTCAGTGGGCGGGGGTGTCCTCAGCGGCTGCTCCGCCGGCGTAGGAGCGACAGGCGATTGCGCAGTCCCGAGCTGGCCTCGGCTTCGGGAGCCTGATCACCGTGTTGGCGACTGGGATCAGCTTGCTGCCCCAAAGAGAACTGCTCCACAACTTGGGCATCGGGTGTGGGTTCCTTCACCCCTTTGACCTCCTTGTACATCCGGTCGTACTCCAGGGCGGAACGATCCCAACTGAAGTTGGCCTGCATGGCCCGGCGCTGCAACTCTCTCCAACTCTGGCGATGGCGATAGGCCTCCCAGGAACGGACGATCGAGGTGTAGAAGTCGAGGGGCTCGTAGCGATCGAAACCGAAGCCTGTGCCGGAGTGGCCATTGGGGTCATGGGGCGGAACGGTGTCCACCAGCCCGCCAACGCGGCGCACCACGGGGATGGAGCCGTAGCGCATGGCCAGGAGCTGACTAATGCCACACGGCTCAAAGCGACTCGGCATCAAGAAGGAATCGCTACCGGCGTAGATCAAACGCGAGAGCGCATCGTCATAGGTCAGGAACACCGCGAAGCGGCCGGGGTAACGGGACGCCATCTGCCAGAGGCCGGCCTCCAGGTTCCGATCACCCGTTCCCAACACGACGATCTGGCTATCGGAATAGGCCAGGACCCGATCCGCAACCTGAAGCAACAGGTCGATCCCCTTTTGGTCCACCAGACGGCTAACGACACCCATCAGGTAGGTGTCTGGGTTGACCGTGAGGCCCATCCTCTCCTGCAGGGCGCGCTTACAGGCGGCACGGCCGGACAGGTCATCCGCCGAGAAATTGGCGGGCAAGGTCTGATCTGTTGCCGGGTCCCAGGCGGCCTGATCGATGCCGTTGAGAATGCCGCGCAACTTGCCACTGACGAAGTTCAGCAAGCCATCGAGCTTTTCGCCGTACTCGGGCGTGCGGATCTCCTGGGCATAGGTGGGGGAAACCGCGTTGACACGGTCCGCATAGAGCAGGGCCGCCGCCATCGTGTGGTCCCCTTGCATGTACCAGGGGCACCACGTCATCCGATCCAACTTCCAGCGCCAGGGGCCCTGGTACTTGAGGTTGTGGATGGTGAAGACCGTGCTGATTTCCGCGTCCTGGTGCATCCAGACCGGAATCATGCCGGTGTGCCAGTCGTGGCAATGCAGGATGTCGGGCTTCCAGTGGTGCCAGGCGAATTCGGAGACGGCGCTGGCAAAGAAGGTGAAGCGCCAGTCCTCGTCCTCACCGCCATAGATCCGCTCAGGGTCAAAGACGGGATGGCCCACCAGGTACAGGGGCAAGCCATTGCTGGGATGGCGGGTCTCAAACACCGCAAAATCCGTGCCCATGGTGTGCCCCCGCCAGACGGGTTCACCGGGAATCTGCAGCAGGCTCCAGAGCCGGCCATAGCCGGGCATGATCAGGCGAACGTCATGGCCCAGCGGGGCCAACGCCGGGGGCAGGGAGCCGACAACATCCCCCATCCCACCGACCTTGACCATCGGTGCACATTCAGCCGCAGCAAAAAGCACCCGCATGGCGATGGGATCGCAAGTGGGCGCAACTTTACGGGCAGTCTTCAGGGAAGAACCGTCACCAAGGTGCCGACTTCGACGAGCTCAAACACCTCTTGAACGTTTTCCTCGTAGAGACGCACACAACCGTGCGAAACAGCACGACCGACGGTCCAGCGGTGGGGGGTGCCATGGAATCCCGCCACCGTGCAGCCATTGACGCTGAGATAGCGCTCACCGTCCCAGGCGTTTTCCTTCGGGGTGCAATTGCGGTGGAAGCCAATCCAGCGGGAGCCGAGTGGATTCTTTGGACCCTGTCCCACCTGGCTGCCGTTTCCGGGATGCTGCCAAACCGGCTTGGCCACCTTCTCGAGAACCCGATGCGTGCCGGCGGGTGTTTCCCAGCCTTCCGTACCCACAGCGGCCGGATAGCGGTGCAGCATGCGGCCGTCCTTCATGACCATCAGCTGCCGGGTCTGGCGATCCAGGACCAAATGCAGACCCTGCTGGCTCTTGAGCTCAACAGGGATGCGCGAGAGGGCCACCGCATCACTGATCACTGGCGCTGGAGGGGGGATGGGGTCCGGTTGGCGCGCCTCGGCGACCTGGGGAAGCAAGGCCAAGGCCAAGGGCGCCAGGAGGGCGAAGCCGCTCGAGCGAGAGAACGTCACGAGCCAAACAGCAGTCTCACCTAGGACTAGCTACGAGACTCGGGTTGTGCTACGGCAGCCAGTCGGACCCGGAAAAATCGGGTGAGCGCTTCTCCAGGAAGGCATTTCTGCCCTCCTGCCCCTCTTCCGTTCGATAGAAGAGATGGGTGGCTT
>JAAZUZ010000019.1 GCA_018623875.1 Synechococcus sp. HW_metabat.21 | reverse complement strand
GGAGGACGCTGCGGGCGTTGGGGCCCATCAGGCAGTCGTAATAGAAGCGGAAGTCCGGAGCGAGGGCGCCGGGGTCCACATCGAAGGTGTCCTCCGAGCAGTAGTGCATCCCGAAGGCATCGCAGGTGTAAAGGATCCCGGTGCCGTGGTCGAAGGAAAAGATCGTGTCTGGCCAGTGCAGGTTGGGGGCACTGAGGAACTCGAAGCGGTGCTGGATACCGCTCTCGGGGTTGGTGCCCAGGTCGAGTTCATCGCCGCTTTTGACCGCGCGGCTTTTGAAGGGGCGATGCACCTGGTTTTCCAGGAACTGAATCGCAACCTTGGAGCCCACGACTTCAATGTCGGGGTTGAGGTCGATGACGTGACCCACCAGGCCGGAGTGGTCCGGTTCGGTGTGGCTGACGATCAGCACGTCGATGGATTGGGGATCGATGTGCTCCTTCAACAGGTCCAGCCAGGTCCCCTCGAACTTGAGGTGGCTGGTGTCGATTAAGGCAGTGCGCTCACCCCGCACCAGAAAGCTGTTGTAGGTGGTGCCGTTACGCAGGCCGAACTCGATGTCGAAGCGGCTGCGGTCCCAGTCCAGGGAGCGGATCGTGGTGGTGTCGCTGGCGATGGCCTCGCACTGCAGGCTCAGCCGGGGCGTGCTGGCAACGACAGCCATGGGATCACCAGGGGAGTAAGCGAACTCTACGGAGCTTCTCCAGGGAGCTGGCTGATGGCCTGTGCTGTCGCCAGAAAAAAGCCCTGGCGTTTCGCCAGGGCTCGGTCCCGTCTCTCTCTGGTTGGTGTGATCGTTCTGGTCGCTTAGCCCTCCACCTTCACCGAAACGGTGGTCATGGTCTGGGCCTTGGGGGCGGTGACCAGCAGCAGCCCGTCGCGGTAGTGGGCCTCGAGGCCCTCCCGGTCGATGCCGGAGGGGAAGCGGAAGCTACGGCTCCAGGTGCCGTAGCGGAATTCGCTCAGGAGCGGCGCCTGGGCGTCGGCGGCCTCCTCGGGGGCGAGGCGCTCGGCGCTGATGACGAGGGTGCGATCGGTGGCTTTGACATCGATCGAGTCAGGCTTCACGCCCGGCAGTTCCAAGGTGATGGCGAAGCCAGCCTCGGTTTCACGCACTTCAGCGGCGGGCACGCGCTCGGCGGTGTGCAGCTGCTGCTCGAGTTGTTCGAACAGATCAAAGGGTGATTGGCGCAGGGTCAGCATGGCTGTTCCTCCAAGACTTGACTGGGCGGGGTGTTGTCCGCAACGCCAATGTGGCCCCGCTGAATGAGAACCAAGAGGGCGAGAACCGACCCTTCCAGTACGGCCCTCACCCCTCGGGTTCGGTTGCTACACCTGGGTTGTCGTGGGAGCCGAACCGGTGTTCAGAGCCACCACCAATCGCTGAAGGCCGCCGCCTGGCCGCAGGGGCGTCCATCGGGATCGCTCAGGCACCAAAGACGGGCGTTCTGGATTTGAAAGCGCCGGCCCGTGCTGCTGATGCGGATGCCGCTGTAGCCCTCGATCGCCTGTTGCCGCAACGCTTGCTGCAGCGCCTGGGAGCGGCTTTGGCGCTCTTGGACTTCGGCGGTGAGGCGCGAGGGCATGCCGACCATGGCGCCCCAGGGGCGCTCCCAGAGTCGAAGGGCGGCGGCGTTGGCGTAGGTCAGACAGGGGTCACTGCTGCCGTCATGGGCGAGCACGACGAGATCCGCCGAGAAGAGTTCCTGGGCCGATGGGGCCAGGGACCGGCCAAAGGCCTGCGCGTGGGAGCTGAGGATCAGCTCGGCTAACTGCCGTTTCCCCGGGGTGAGCCAGGGGGCGGGTGCTTGCTCGAGTTGTTGCCGCCTGAGGCGGCGGCGCCGATCGCTCAGGAGCACCTCAGTCGTCCTGGTTGCTGCCGGCCGCCATCGCGGTGGCCATGGCCGTGGCACCGAAGCTGGTCCCCTGGGCCTTGAGGTGTTCGACGAAGTGTTTGCCGGCTTCGGGGAAGCGGCCGTCTTCGGCCAAGGGGATCGCGCCCGCTTCATCCAAGCCCGTCTCCCCCTCCATAGCTGGGGTGATCACCACCAGGCCAGGATCCAGGGCAGCTCCGTAGCGCCACCAGCGCTTGGGCTCGCGAATGGAGACGGGTGCTGGGTGGGCTTGAGGGGTGATCGCCGGCTCGGCGTCGGGGTTGGCTTTGGCTTCTTTGGCTTTTTTGGCGAGCAGGGCCCTGCGCTTCACGGCCAGGTCGCTGAGCAGCTGGGCGCGGGTGCGGCCCCGCAGTTGGAAGAGGACGAAGGGGTCTTCGCTGAAGCGCTCTCCCATCAAGTAGTAGACGGCGCTGACGTGCTTGCAGGGGTTGACCTTGTCCGGGCAGGTGCACTCGCTGCGCACCTCCTGCAACTTGAAGGGGAAGAGGCGCTTGCCGCTGGCCGCGAAGGCCCGTTCGATGTCCTGCGGCATCACCCCCGCCAGGAGCTGGGCGGACCAACGGGCTTTTTGCCCGAGGGCTTCCAGGACGTAGTTCCAGTCCTCGTCATTGAGGACATCCAGCCAGAGCTTCACCTTGTAGGGGTCCTCGCCGCTGCCCTGGACCCGGGCGTGCACGCGGCGGCCTTCAAAGCGGATTGAGAGGACGTTGCCTTCACGGGCATAGGCCCAGGCCCGCTCCAAGCGTTTCTTGAAGCGATAGCCGTTGATCAGCTCCATCCACTGCTCAACCCACCAGGGCTGCTGACTGAGGCCCTCATCGCCGAGCTGGGTGGTGATGCCGTTGGAGGAAAGGGTCATGGGATTAGTCCTCGCTGAGGGTGACGAGTTCTTTGAGTTGGCTCACATCCATGCCGCCGAGCCAATCCTCACCGGAGCCCACGATGTCTTCGGCGAGTTTCGACTTCTCTTTGATCATGCGGTCGATGCGCTCTTCGACGGAGCCGCTGGTGATGAACTTGTGGACCATCACACGGTTCTGCTGGCCGATGCGGTAGGCGCGGTCGGTGGCCTGGTTTTCGACGGCGGGGTTCCACCAGCGGTCGATGTGGAAGACGTGACTGGCGCGGGTCAGGTTCAGGCCAACGCCGCCCGCCTTCAAGGACAGCAGGAAGAGTTGCGGGCCCCGGGGGTCGTCCTGGAAACGGTCGACCATGGCCTGACGCTCGGTCTTGCTGGTGCTGCCATAGAGGAAGGGCACCTCTTGGCGCCACTTGTGCTCGAGGTGGGCCTTGAGCAGATGGCCCCACTCGGCGAACTGGGTGAAGAGCAGGGCCCGGTCGCCGGCCTCCATCACTTCCTCGAGAATTTCCTCGAGCCGCTGCACCTTGGCGCTGCGGGCCGCGAATTCCTTGAAGAAGCTGGCATCCAGGTCGGTTGGGTCCTGCTTGAGGGCCAGTGCCGGGTGGTTGCAGATCTGCTTGAGCTTCGTGAGCAGAGCCAGGACCTGACCGTGTTTCTGGCCAAGGGGCGCCCGGGCGATCGCATCGAGGCTCTCGTCCACGGTCTTGGAGTAGAGCTTTTTCTGCTCGGGGGCCAAGCCCACCCATTCGCTCAGTTCCACCTTCTCGGGCAGGTCGGAAATGATCGACTTGTCGGTCTTCAGGCGGCGCAGGATGAACGGGCCCACGCGGCCCTTGAGGTCCCGTAGGGAGGACATGTCGCCGTAGCGCTCGATCGGCATCCGGTAGCGCTGGCGGAAGAAGGGCTCATCGCCGAGCACCTTGGGATTGAGGAAATCCATCAGGGCCCAGAGCTCGCTGACCCGGTTCTCCACCGGGGTACCGGTCAGGGCGATGCGGAAGCGGGGACCCTTGCCGGGGCGTCCCATGTCCCGGGCCGCCATGGACTGCTTGGCGGTGTGGTTCTTGATCGCCTGGGCTTCATCGATCACGACCCCCTGCCAGTCGACTTTGTCCAGCAGCTCGCTGTCCCGTTGCAGCAGGCCGTAGGTGGTCAGCACAAGATCCACGCCCTTCAGCGCTTTCTTGAGGGCTTCCGCGCTGGAAGGGCGGCGGGGGCCGTAGTGCTCGTTGACCGTCAGGTCCGGGGTGAAGGCCGCGGCTTCCCGCTTCCAGTTCGTCAGCACCGAGGTGGGGGCCACGAGCAGCACAGGCCGTTTGAGTTCCTCCTCGGCCTTGAGGTGTTGCAGGAAGGCCAAGAGCTGAATGGTTTTGCCCAGACCCATGTCGTCGGCCAGGCAGGCGCCCTGATCGAAGCGGTGCAAGAAGGCCAGCCAGCCAAGGCCGCGCTCCTGGTAGGGCCGCAGTTGGCCGGCAAAGCCAGGGGGCGCCGGCAGTGGATCGGGGGCCTTTTGCTGGTGGTACTGCTCGAGGACCGCCTGCAGGCGCGGTCCGGCCGTGAAGGCGTGGACTGGGAGCCGGGCCAGGGTCTCGCCTTCGTTGCCCGTGATGCGCAGGGCGTCATCGAGGCTGAAGGGCGGCTCGGAGGAGCAAAACTTCTCGGCGTTCTTGAGGTCGAGGGGCCGCAGTTCGATCCAGGCGCCCTTGTGTTGGACCAGAGGGCTGCGCTTGGCCGAGAGCTTCTCGAGGTCCTTCAGGTTCAGCGTGACCCCGCCGATCATGAATTCCCAGCGCCAATCCAGGCTTTCGCCCAGGGTGAAGCCGCGGGATTTCTCGGGCAGCTCGGCTGTAATCGCCAAGCCCAGGCGGCTGGCCAATCCCCCGGAGAGGCTCGCCGGGAGGACCACACCGACACCCACATCCCGCAGACGGGCCGCGGCGGTGCGCACCAGCACAAAGGCTTCGGCAGGGGTGAGCTGCATCGCCTCGGGGGTGGCGGCATCGAGGCCCCGCTCCAGCGGCTCAAAGGCCAAGAGGGCGCGTCCTAGGCCCTCCAGCAGCAGCGCCCCGGGCTGCTCCAGCTGCAATTCACCGAGGGCCAGGTTGCTGTCCCCCGCGGCCCAGACCAGGCCGGCGGGCAACCGCAGGGTCGGGTCAGCCTCCGCTTGCAGACCGAATTTCAGATCCCAGAGTTCTTCCCCTTCCGGCGGGGTGAAGAGCTCGAGGCAGGCCCGGGCCGGGGCGACCTTGCCGGCGACGGTCTCGCGCCAGTGGTTGCTGGCGCCGCAAAGGCGCTCCTGTTCTTCCTCGTCGAGTTTGAGCTTGCCGTCGCGGCTGGCGAGGCCCTCTTCCCAGGCCGCCAGCAGGGGGTCCAGGCCAGCTGCACCCGGCTGGAAGGCTTCCCGCAGCTGCCCGTCCACCAGCTTGTCGACGATGCTCGCCACCAGGAGCCGATTGGAGCGGGGACGACCGCAGGCCAATTGGGGAGCGGGGCTGGAGGCCGCCACCACCTGGGGCATCTGCGAGGCCAGCTCCTCCAGCCGGCGGCGGTCGTCTTCTCTGTTGAGCAGCGGGCGCCAGCTGGCTTTGCCGTCCGCGCTCTCCGGCAGCCAGCGGCCCCGGGCGATCAGGCTGAGGCACCAGCGCTGGACGTGGCACCACCACAGCAGGTCATCCCCAAGGCCCGCCTCGTAGGCGCCTGAGAGGGGCAATTGATTGAGCCATTCGGCCGCGGGACCGGGTTTGAGGAACCAACCCTCCACCTGCCAGGGCCACCAGCTCAGGTCCTTGGGTAGGGGTTCCCCGGATTGCAGCGGCAGGCCGCTCCAGGGGCTGTTGTCTGTGCTCTTGGTGCCGCGGCTCTGCTGCTGGCGGCTGGGCAGGGTCAGGGTGACCGTGGCCTGACGCAGGTCCTCGGACCAGAAGTTGTTGTCGTCCAGCCAGGTGGCCAGATCGTCCAGATCCAGGCTCAGCGGGTGGAAGGGGGCTTCGGCCGTCGGGCTGACCGGTTCAGCAACACGCCAGGTGTCCGCCCAGATCAATAGGCCGGCGGTTGGCGCCTTGCCTTTGGCGAAGCTCCCCGCCGGGACGACGGGCAGCCAGGTGGCATGCAGCAGGCTCATGGAGGCGGGGCCTGGGGTTCAGGGGCGCCGCTGGATCGGTTCAACCCGGGTCACGACAAGTCGCGATAGGGCCATCGATCCGTGCAACACCAGCGCGGCGCCGATCAGCGGCAACCAAGCACGAATGAACCCCATCATCACAGTTGGCGTGACCTCAGCCAAGGTTTGGGGCCAAGGTTCCTGCAGCGGCCAGGGCAAAAGTGCCGGTAGGCCCAGGCTGTGGATGCCGCACACGGCGCCGACGAGGCCCGCCTGCAGGTGGCTGTCGTTGGGATCGACCCGCTGCAGGTGAAAGGCCAGGAGGCCATAGAAAAAGCCGCAGCCGCCGGCCCGCAGGGCCGATTCCAAGCCCAGGGGTAGCCCCAAGATCAAGGCGCTGAAGCCGGCCCCGAGGGCCCAGGCGATCGAGCGCAGCCGCAGTTCGGCCCGGCTGGGCTCAGCGGTAGCGGGGGAGGCGGCGCTCATGCTGCGCGATCATGCCGGGTTCAGGCTCGTTTTGCTTCGCCATGGCCGCCGCTCCCCGCACTGGTGCTGAGATTCGTGCGGCCTTTCTGGACTTCTACGAGCAGCGGGGCCACAAGCCGGTGGCCAGTGCCTCCTTGGTGCCGGAGGACCCGACGGTTCTGTTGACCATCGCCGGGATGCTGCCGTTTAAGCCGGTTTTTCTCGGTCAGCAGCCCCGGCCTTCGGCCCGCGCGACCAGCAGCCAGAAGTGCATTCGCACCAACGACATCGAAAACGTGGGACGCACGGCGCGGCACCACACGTTCTTCGAGATGCTCGGGAACTTCTCCTTCGGCGACTACTTCAAGGAGCAGGCCATCCAGTGGGCCTGGGAGCTGAGCACCACGGTCTTTGGGATCAGCCCCAAGAACTTGGTGGTCAGCGTCTTCCGCGAGGACGACGAAGCCGAGCAGATCTGGCGTGATGTGGTCGGGGTGAACCCCAAGCGGATCATCCGGATGGATGAGGCCGACAACTTCTGGGCCTCGGGTCCCACGGGCCCCTGCGGCCCCTGCTCAGAGATCTATTACGACTTCAAGCCCGAACTCGGTGATGAGGGCATCGATCTCGAGGACGACAGCCGCTTCATCGAGTTCTACAACTTGGTGTTCATGCAGTACAACCGCGACGCTGAGGGCAGCCTCACGCCGCTGGAGAACCGCAACATCGACACCGGGATGGGCCTCGAGCGGATGGCCCAAATCCTGCAGCAGGTTCCGAACAACTACGAGACCGACCTCATCTATCCGCTGATCGAGACCGCGGCAGGCTTGGCAGGAGTCGACTACAAGCAGCTCGACGCCAAAGGCCAGACCTCGCTGAAGGTGATCGGGGACCACAGCCGCGCTGTGACCCAATTGATTTGTGATGGCGTCACCGCCAGCAATCTGGGCCGCGGTTACATCCTGCGCCGCCTGCTCCGTCGGGTGGTCCGCCACGGACGTCTCCTGGGCATCGACAAGCCCTTCCTGACCGCGATGGGTGAAGCGTCGATTGCCCTGATGCAGTCGGCCTATCCCCAGCTGCTGGAGCGTCAAGAGGTCATCCTGAGCGAGCTGAAGCGCGAAGAAGCGCGCTTCTTGGAAACCCTGGAGCGGGGCGAGAAGTTGCTGGCGGATGTGCTGGCGGCCAAGCCCAAGCAGATCTCAGGCGAGCAGGCCTTTGAGCTCTACGACACCTACGGCTTCCCCCTGGAATTGACCCAGGAGATCGCCGAGGAGCATGGCCTCGCGGTCGACCTGGACGGCTTTGAGCAGGCCATGGAGGCCCAGCGCCAACGGGCGAAGGCCGCCGCGGTGAGCATTGACCTGACCCTGCAGGACGCCATCGATCAGATGGCGGCTGATCTGGAGGCCACCCGCTTCCAGGGCTATGAGCTGTTGGACCACAGCAGCAGCGTCCAGGCGCTGGTCGTCAACGGTGAACCGGCGGAGCGAGCCGAGGCAGGCGACCGCGTTCAGCTGGTTCTTGATACAACGCCCTTCTACGGCGAAGGCGGCGGTCAGGTGGGCGACCGCGGCGTGCTGAGCGGCGACGGCTTGATCGTCGCGATTGAGGCCGTCAGCCGGAACCGAAGCGTCTTTGTCCACAGCGGCCGGGTGGAGCGCGGCAGCGTGAGCGTCGGCGATGTCGTGCACGGCCAGGTGGATCGGGCCTGCCGCCGGCGGGCCCAGGCGAACCACACGGCGACCCACCTGTTGCAGTCGGCCCTCAAGCAGGTTGTCGACCCTGGGATCGGTCAGGCCGGCTCCCTGGTCGATTTCGATCGCCTGCGCTTTGACTTCCACTGTCCCCGGGCGATCGCGGCCGAGGAGCTCGAGCAGATCGAGACCCTGATCAACGGCTGGATTGCCGAGGCCCACAGCCTCGAGGTGCAGGAGATGGCGATCGAGAAGGCCAAGGCCGCCGGCGCCGTGGCGATGTTCGGCGAGAAATACGCCGATGTGGTGCGGGTCGTTGATGTCCCGGGTGTGTCGATGGAGCTCTGCGGCGGCACCCACGTCAGCAACACCGCTGAGATTGGCCTGTTCAAGATCGTCAGCGAAAGTGGCGTGGCTGCGGGCATCCGCCGCATCGAGGCCGTCGCGGGTGCGGCGGTGCTCGCTTATCTGAATGAGCGCGACGCGGTGGTGAAGCAGCTCGGCGAGCGCTTCAAGGCCCAACCGGGCGAGATCGTTGAGCGGGTCGTCAGCCTGCAGAGCGAGTTGAAGGCCAGCCAGAAGGCTTTGGCCGCCGCCCGCGAGGAATTGGCCTTGGCGAAATCCGCGGCCCTGGCGAATCAAGCCGAAGCGGTCGGCGACTGCCAGGTGCTGATCAGTCGCCTCGATGGCGTGGATGGTGGTGGCCTGCAGAGTGCGGCCCAGGGGCTCGTGGATCAACTGGGCGATGGCGCCGCCGTGGTCATCGGCGGCCTGCCGGATCCGTCGGATCTGGGCAAGGTGATCCTGGTGGCTGCCTTCGGCAAGGGTGTCATCGCCAAGGGCCAGCAGGCCGGCAAGTTCATTGGCGCCGTGGCCAAGGCCTGCGGTGGCGGTGGTGGCGGGCGGCCCAACCTGGCGCAGGCCGGTGGTCGCGATGGTGCAGCCCTGGATGCCGCACTGGAGCAGGCCAAAGGCGAGTTGACCGCGGCCCTGGCCTGAGCCAGACAGCTCCGGAACCGTTCTCCTGGCGTTGGCAGGGGAGCGGCAGGAGGGGAATCCTGCAGGCAAGACCTGCCGCAGGAGAATCCCGATGGCGAGCTCCTTTGAGATTCATGCCCGGCACCACTGGAGCTTCCAGTTGGTGCTGATGGGAAGCCGGCTGCAACTCGAGGGTTGCCGTGATGGGGAGGAGCCCCTGCGCTGCTCCACCTGGCTGGAGCCCCGGGACACGCCCCTGGACATGGCCCATGAGCTGATGGCCCACCCCAGCTGCGCCGTTTGAGCGATTAGCTCTGCAGGTAAGTCGTTTGCCTGAGGCTCGTCTCCAGGTGATCCATCAGGCGCCTTGCCTCCTGGATTTTGAGGCTTCCCTTTTGGATGGCCGCCTCACTGGTGATGCGCAGGCGCTCCAGCAGGACCTCCGGATCGTGTTCCATCGCTTCGAGGACTTCGGCGTTGGTGTCACCCCGAACGACGTGGTCCACCTGGTAGCCGCCGCCGGGTGAAAGGCGGATGTGGACCGCATTGGTGGCGCCAAACAGGTTGTGGAGGTTGCCCATCACCTCCTGGTAGGCCCCGCCTAGGAACAGGCCGATCAAGTAGGGCTCACCGGGATTGAGGCCATGGAGCTCGAGCAGCGGTTTGCTTTGTCCCTGGGCGATGAACCGCGCCAGTTTTCCGTCGGAGTCGCAGGTCAGGTCCGCGAAGTGCCCGAGCTGCTCGGGCTGTTCGTTCAGCCGGTGAATCGGCAGCAGCGGGAAGAGTTGCTCAATCGCCCAGCTGTCGGGGGCGGAGCGAAAGACCGACAAGTTGGCGTAGAACGTTGCGGCCAGCTCGGCCTTGAGGTTGCTCAGCTCCTCGGGGATCGCCTCATTGCTCGGCAGCTTTTGGGCGATGGCCTGGGCGCAGGCCCAGGTGAGTTGTTCGGCCACGGAGCGTTCCGGAAGACTGAGGTAGCCCAAGCGGAAGGCGTTCAGGGCGTCGTCTTTGAATTTGAGGGCGTCGTTCCAGGTCTCCTGCAGCTTCGAGAGATCCCGATCGCCCTGCCCATCGACGGCTTCAATCTCCGCGAGAGTGTGGCGCAGGTTGCGGACCGTGAGCGCTTCCTCACCCTCGGCGGCGGGGCAGCCACTGGGCACGGTGCTTTGGCCGAGCACGTTGAACACCAGCACCGAGAAGTGGCTGGCGATGGCGCGGCCGCTTTCGCTGACCAGGGTGGGAACGGGAACAGCGTGGGGCTCGCAGCATTCCCGGACCGTCGCGACGACGTCGTTGGCGTAGTTCTGCAGCGAGTAGTTCGTTGACGCCGACGTGGCGGTGCGGCTGCCGTCGTAGTCGACCCCGAGACCACCACCCACGTCCAGGAACCCCATCGGGGCACCGAGCTTGGTCAGTTCGACATAGATCTGTCCGGCTTCCTGCAGGGCGTCCTTGAGAACGGCAATGTCATTGATCTGACTGCCCACATGGAAGTGGAGGAGCTTTAGGTCGTTGAGGAGGTTGGCCTTCTTCAGGGCCTCGACCGTCGCGAGGAGTTCGGGGATGGCCAAGCCAAATTTCGCCTTGGCGCCCACCGAGCTGCCCCAGCGTCCGGTGCTGCGGCTCGAGAGCTTGGCGCGGATGCCAATAAAGGGAGCTGCGCCCAGCTCTTGGCTGGCCTGGATGATCCGTTCGACTTCGTCGGCCTGCTCAATCACGACCACCGGTTGGCGGCCGAGGCGTCTCGCGAGGATGGCCGTCTCGATGTAGCGCTGATCTTTGTAGCCGTTGCAGATCAGCAGCGCCTCGGGGTCATCCACCAAGGAGAGGGCGATCAGCAGTTCCGCCTTGCTGCCGGCCTCCAGGCCGAAGTGCCAGCGCTTGCCGCAGGCCACGAGCTCCTCAACGACATGGCGCTGCTGGTTGCACTTCACGGGGAAGACCCCCTGGTAGCGACCGGAGTAGCCGTATTGGGCAATGGCGCGCTCAAAGGCGGCGTGCAGTCGTTCGAGCCGGTCTTCGAGGATGTCGTCGAAGCGGATTAGTAGGGGCAGCCCGAGGCTGCGACCTTCCAAGCCCTGGACCAGATCCAGGAGATCCAAGCTGCCGCCCCGCTCCCCTTTGGGCTGCACGCTGATGTGGCCGCGGGCGTTGACCGAGAAATAGGGATCTCCCCAGCGGTCGATTCCATACAGGGCTGCGCTGTCAGCCGCGCTCCAGCTGGCGTTTTCAGCGGAGACCATCGAGCCGGCAGCGGGGCAATGCCGGAAATCTAAGGACTCGTGCCCGGTGCGCCACGTGTGCTTGCCAAGCGGTAGGGCGGCCACGGACGATGGGCCGGATCTGACGATTTTCTTATGGCTGCCGAGCGCACCTTTATTGCCATCAAGCCCGATGGTGTCCAGCGCGGTTTGGTGGGCGAGATCCTCGGCCGCTTCGAGCGCAAGGGCTTCAAGCTCGTGGGTCTCAAGCAGCTCACCCCCAGCCGTGAGCTGGCCGAGAGCCACTACGGCGTCCACCGCGAGCGCCCCTTCTTCGCTGGCCTGGTGGACTTCATCACCTCGGGTCCCGTCGTGGCCATGGTTTGGGAAGGCGACGGCGTGATCGCCAGCGCCCGCAAGCTGATCGGCGCCACCAAGCCCCTGGAAGCCGAGCCCGGCACCATCCGCGGTGACCTCGCCGTGAACATCGGCCGCAACGTCATCCACGGTTCCGACGCCCCTGAAACCGCTCAGTTCGAGATCGGTCTCTGGTTCCAGGCTTCTGAGCTCAGCGATTGGACCCCTTCGGATCAGGGCTGGCGCGTCGAGGGCTGATCCCTCCCATTCTCACGAGACCGGGGAGCGCAAGCCCCCGGTTTTTTTATGCCGTGCGCTCGTCGCGTTCGCAAAAGCGTTTCCAGCTGAAGGCACCCAGCAGCTGCGTTTCATCCGGCGTCAGTTCTTCCTCAAGAAGACACTTGCGCAAGAGCTGGGCGGTGACGGCGGCCAGCAGAACACCGTTGCGGTGGTGCCCCGCCGCCAGCCAAAGGCCTGAAATCGCGCTGCCCCCGAGCAAGGGCCCTTCGTCGGGGGTGCAGGGCCGGAAGCCCCACCACCGCTCCATCGGCGGCCAGTGTTTGGCCTCGGGGAGGAGCGCCGCGATACCCGCCTGCAGTTGCCTTTGTCCGAAGGGGGTGAGCCCGGTGGTGAATCCGGCATCCCGTTCGCTGGTGGCTCCGACCACCAGCAGGCCGTCTTCCCTGGGGACCAGATAGGTGCCCGGGCCAAAGATCACGCGGGGCAGAGCATCTTTGGGGCCCTGCAGCGAGAGCATCTGCCCTTTCACCGGATAGATCGGCAGCTCGGGCAGCAGTTCGGCGCTCCAGGCGCCGCAGCAGAGAACGGCCTCACTTGCATCGATGGTCTGGAGGTCGCCTTCGGCGTTGCGGACGCGGATGCCCTGGAGCGTCTGGTCCTGCTGGAGCAGCTCGAGGACTTCAACGCCCTCCTGAAAACGCACCCCTAGGTCGACGCAGGAGCGCTCCAGGGCGCGCATCAGTTGACGGCGGTTGTCGATTTGACCGTCCTGCTGGAAGAGCAGTCCGGCCTGCCAGCCCGGCCCGATGCCTGGGATTTCATGCTCGAGGCCAGCGCGATCGAGGGCTTGCCCCCAGGGAGCAGTGGGATAAACGTCACGCTCCGCCTCCGAGGCGAAGGGCACCACAATTCCGCAGTCCCGCAGCCCGCAGGAGAGGCCACTGTCGGCTTCGATCTGGGCCACCCAGCCGGGGATCCGCCGCAGGCTGTCTTGGCCGAGGCGCAGCAGATCACCGCTGAGCCCTTCGGCATGGGGCGCGAGCATCCCGGCGGCCACAAATCCCGCCGCTTCGCTGCGTTGGCGGCTGAGCACCTCAACGGAGCGTCCAGCCCGGGCGAGCTGATGGGCCAGGGCGAGACCCATGAGGCCGCCCCCGAGGATCAGAACTCCGTTGCCCTGGGCGGCTGTCATGGCCGATCCAACCCGAACCGCCAGTGTTTCAGGTGATGCGTAGGGCTGACCAGCGGCCCTTCCATAGGATCAGGCGATTGACGGAGTTGGGACATGGCTGCTGAGGCCGCCTGGGAAGCAGTGATCGGCTTGGAGACCCATGTGCAACTGGGGACCAACAGCAAGATCTTTACCAGCGCCTCCACCACCTTTGGGGACGATCCCAACACCCATATCGATCCGGTGGTTTGCGGTCTGCCAGGCACCCTTCCTGTGCTGAATCAGAAGGTGCTGGAGTACGCCGTCAAGGCGTCGATGGCCCTCAATCTGAATATTGCTGAGCACAGCAAATTCGATCGCAAGCAATATTTCTACCCGGACCTTCCCAAGAACTACCAAATCTCCCAGTACGACGAACCGATCGCCGAAGACGGCTGGATCGAGGTCGAAGTGGCTGAGAAAGGCAAAGAGACCTATCTCAAGAAAATCGGTATTGAGCGCCTCCATATGGAGGAGGACGCCGGCAAGTTGGTCCACGCCGGTAGTGACCGCCTGGCCGGCTCCACCCACTCGTTGGTGGACTACAACCGGGCCGGTGTCGCTCTCGCTGAGATCGTCAGTAAGCCCGATCTGCGTACCGGCCGAGAGGCGGCGGAGTACGCCTCGGAGATCCGCCGGATCATGCGCTATTTGGGCGTCAGCGACGGCAACATGCAGGAGGGCTCCCTGCGTTGTGACGTCAACATCTCCGTGCGCCGCGGGCCGGATGCACCCTTTGGCACGAAGGTGGAGATCAAGAACATGAACTCCTTCTCGGCCATCCAGAAGGCCTGTGAGTACGAGATTCAGCGTCAGATCAAGGCCTACGAAACGGGCGAGCCGATCGTTCAGGAGACCCGTCTCTGGGATGAGGGCAAGCAGCTCACCAAGAGCATGCGCAGCAAGGAGGGCGCCAGCGATTACCGCTACTTCCCCGACCCTGACCTGGGACCGATTGAAGTCAGCGCCGAGCTCCGCGAGGGTTGGCGCTCTGAGTTGCCCGAGCTGCCGGCGGCCAAGCGCCACCGCTACGCCGAAGACCTCGGCCTGTCCCAGTACGACGCCCGCGTGCTGACGGACGAGCGTCCGATGGCGGAATTCTTCGAGGCGGCTGTGGCCGCCGGAGCCGACCCCAAAGGTGTGTCGAACTGGATCACCGGTGACATTGCCGCCTACGTCAATGCCAACCGCCTGAGCTACTCGGAATTGGCTTTCCGCCCTGAACAGGTGGCGGAGATGGTGAAGCTGATCGATGGCGGCAAGATCAGCGGCAAAATCGCCAAGGAAATCCTCCCTGAGTTGCTGGAGAAGGGTGGTTCACCAGCCAAGATCGTCGATGAGCGGGGTCTGGGCATGATCAGCGACCCTGCTGCGATTACCGCGATTGTTGAAGAGCTTCTGGCCGCTCACCCTGCCGAAGTGGAAGCCTTCCGCGGCGGTAAGAACAAGCTTCAGGGCTTCTTTGTCGGTCAGCTGATGAAGAAGACCGGAGGCAAGGCTGATCCCAAACTCGCCAACCAGATCTTGAGCCAGAAGCTGAAGGGATAGTCCCTTTGTTTGTGGGGCATTCAGAGCATCATCTGAATGCCCTTCTTGAGATGCTGCTCTGAGTGGAGTGACGCTCTGTTGTCAATCAAGACGTCGCTCAACGGTCGTTTCTTGCTCAAGGACCACTGAGCGTTGATCCGTGCCTCGGCTGCGACGACACTCAGCCCATCGCGCTGGATGAGGCGCTCCAGTTGCTGCGCTTCGTCGCAATCCACGAGCCAGATCTCGCTGCAGAGCCCCTCGAGTCCGGCCTCGAAGAGCAGTGGAATCATCAGCACGACCGTCGGCGCAGTCGTCAGATCAGTCAGTGCCTGGTCAAAACGCTGGCGCACCAGCGGATGGACCAGTTCCTCCAGCCAGCGCCTTTCGGAGTCGTCTGAAAAGACAATCGAGCCGAGGGCAGCGCGGTCGATTGTCGGCCACCCCGGGCCGGTGCCCTCGGCTCGAACGGTGTCGCCGTAGCGCTGCAGCACCGCTGCGGCACCAGGGCTGCCAGGAGCCAGTACCTCGCGGGCGTAGTGGTCGGCATCGAGAACGGGGAGGCCCTCGGCTTCAAGCAGCCGGCCAACCGTGCTTTTGCCCGTGGCGATGCCGCCGGTCAGGCCGATCCGTCGCTGCGCTCCGCACCAACGTGGCGACCGACTCATCAAGGCAGGGCTGACTGCATTTCAGAATCGCAGGAGTTCCTGTCGCCCACCAGTTGTGACGCAGCCCTGGCGATCGATTGCAGGTGGCGTGACCGCGCCACAGGGTTTTCAAGCCGCCGGAATCACCGCCGGACTGAAGGCCTCCGGCAAGCCGGACCTTTCGCTCCTGCTGGCTCCGGAGGATGCCGTCTGTGCGGGGACCTTCACGACCTCGCTGGTGCGGGCCGCCTGCGTGGACCTTTGTGCAGGCCGGCTGGCGGCCAATGGGGGCGTCGCCCGGGCGGTGCTGACGAACTCCGGTCAGGCCAACGCCTGCACGGGTGACCGTGGCCTGATTGACAGCATTCGCGCCACCCAGGCCGTCGCTGATCGCCTTGGGCTCGCCGCTGAAGAGGTCTTGATCTGCTCCACCGGAGTCATTGGGGTCCCGATCCCAATGGAGACCTTGTTGCAGGCCATCGACCCGCTGGCGGAAGCCCTCTCGTCGGAGGGTGGCCCTGCGGCAGCCCAGGCGATCCTCACGACGGACCTGATCGACAAGCAGATTGCCCTGGAGGCTGACCTCGGTGGTCAGACCGTTCGCGTCGGCGGGATGGCGAAAGGCTCGGGAATGATCCACCCGAACATGGCCACGATGCTCGGCTATCTGAGCTGTGATGCCGGCGTTCCCGCGGAGGTTTGGCAGGGGATGGTCAGCCGTGCCGTGCAGCGCTCCTTCAATGCGATCACGGTCGACGGCGACACCAGCACGAACGACACCTATCTGGCCTTTGCCGGCGGTCCCGCCCTGGACCCGGCCCACTACGCGGCCCTGGAAGAGGGGGTGACGGCCGTTTCGCAGCACCTGGCCAAGGCGATCGCCCGAGATGGTGAAGGGGCGACCTGCCTCTTGGAAGTGCAGGTCGAAGGGGCCGCCAGTGAGGCGGATGCCCTGGCCATCGCTCGAACGGTTTGCGGGTCGTCCTTGGTCAAAACTGCCGTCCATGGCCGCGACCCCAACTGGGGCCGGATCGTGGCAGCTGCAGGTCGAGCAGGCGTTCCTTTCCAGCCTGGGGCTGTGGCGCTTTGGTTAGGGGAGCACCAGCTCATGGAAGCGGGTCAACCCCTGGTCTTCGATCGTCCGGCGGCCTCGGCCTACATGCGCGATCGGGCGTCCGGGGCTTACCTCTCGGAGGACAGCGTTCAGATCCGCCTCTCAGTGGGCGACGGCCCAGGTCGCGGCTTGGCCTGGGGTTGCGATCTCTCGGATCAGTACGTCCGCATCAACGCCGACTACACCACCTGAGGTATTTGATTCAGGGTGATGAGTTGGTGGTCGCGAAACTCGATCGCTTGGGTCGGACTCAGGTCGAAGTCATCAATCGACTGCACTCTCTTCAGGAATCGGGTGTCCACGTCAGGACCCTCGATGGTCTGATCAACACTCGTGCTCTCGGGAAGATGGCGCCTCTGGTTGTGGGACTACTCACGGGTCTTGCCGAGGTCGAGCGGGAGTTGATCAAGGAAAGGACGGTGGAGTCCATTGCCCACCGCAAGCGCACTGGTGGATCCCTTGGGGGGCGTCCCAAGACCAGTCAGGCAAGAGCAGATCTGGTGCTCTCCCTACGTGCGTCTGGTGACTCCTACAGGGTGATCCGAGAGAAGACAGGCATCGGTCTCGCCACCATCAGAAGGATCCTTGTGGAGTCGGAGACAGCGACCGTTTAGGCGTCTCCTACCCAGGCGTCCTTCATCCAGTCATTGCCGATCGCTGTCTT
>JAAZUZ010000121.1 GCA_018623875.1 Synechococcus sp. HW_metabat.21 | reverse complement strand
CGGTTGGGGATCAGGCTGGCGTTAAAAGTCTTGCGCCCGTTCTTGTCCTGCTCGTCTTTGAAATAAACGCCAGGGGAGCGCACGATCTGGTTGACGATCACGCGCTCGGCACCGTTGATGATGAAGGTGCCGCGCTCGGTCATCAGGGGCAATTCCCCGATGAACACTTCCTGTTCCTTGATCTCGCCGGTCTCCTTGTTGACCAGGCGGCAGGTCACATACATCTGAGACGCGAAGGTCGCGTCACGGCGCTTGGCCTCTTCCACATCGTGGCGAGGGCGCTTCAGGCGGTACTCGCTACCGATGAAGTGCAGCTCAAGCTTGCCGGTGTAGTCGGTGATCGGGGAGAAGCTCTCCAGCTCCTCGATCAGGCCCTTCTCCAGAAACCATTTGAAGCTCGCGCGCTGCACCTCCACCAGATCGGGGAGGTAAGTGGCGGTCTTGGCGACCTGAATCGCGCTGCTCATGCGGTGAACCTGCAGGAACGGGTGAAACGGAACGGAGGGCCTGGAGAGCGGTTTCGAAACCAGGCAGTGATCAAGACGGAGAGGGCGATGTCAGCGGGACACCACCACACAGACGACAGAGCCAGCCGCTCCCGAAGGGGACGGCTGGCCAGCTGAGGCGCCTATTCAGATCGCTTGAAAACCGCAGGGAACGACAACTCGCACCGGAAAGACAACGCACCACTGGTCATGGGCTAACTCACCAGATCCCCGGTGAGCGCTTTCGGGCTGCAACGAGCACGGATAAATCACGACTCGCTGCCAGGCCAATGAAACATCATACATTGTGAAGAGCGGGTCCAAACAGAGCACAAGCGTTCTGCGTGCTTTGTAAGGCCACCGTTTGGAGCGGCTCCTGACGGAGCTCTGCGACCCGCTCGGCCACCGCCATCACATAGGAGGGCTCGTTGCGCTTCCCCCGTCGCGGCACGGGGGCCAAGAACGGGCAATCAGTCTCGACCAGGAAGCGGTCGGCTGGGACCACTTGGGCACAGGCGTGGGTATCGGTGGCCTTGGGAAAGGTCACATTGCCGCTGAAGCTGATGTAGAGGCCCAGCTCCAGGAAGCCCTTCATCTCCTCGGGGGTCCCACTCCAGCAATGCATCACGCCCTTGGGACAGGCACCCCGTGCAGTGCGGTCACGCAACTCGCTGAGCATCGGCTCGGCGGCATCGCGGCAGTGAATGATCACCGGGAGATCGAGCTCCACCGCCAGGTCGAGCTGGGGACGCAGCATCGCCAGCTGCTGGTCGAGATTTTTGTCGCGGAAGAGATCGAGACCAAGCTCACCAATCGCCACAACCCGGGAGTCCGCCTGAGCCGCCTCGCGCAACACCTGCTGTGTGTCGGGCGCCCAGTGCTCTGGGTCAAGCGGGTGGACACCGACGGAGTAACGCAGCTCCGGGAAGCGATCGGCGAGCGCTCGGATCGCTGGGATCTCCGAAGGCTCCACACATGCATGAAGGAGGCGCCCGACGCCGGCATCCCGCCAGCGCTGAGCAACCTCCTCCAAGTCTTCGTCGAAATTTCGAAAGACGATGTGGCAGTGACTATCAATCAAAGGAGCCGGAAGGCTCTCAAGAGCGACGGCAGCTGCCATGGATCCAAGGGTGTCCTTGGATCCAACCTAAAAAATCAGGCCTTCGCAGCGGGCTCGATGGCGCTCTTGACAGCAGCGCTCAGACGAGACTTCTGGTGCGCGCCGTTGTTGCGGTGAAGCACACCCACCTTGACGGCCTTGTCGATCTTGCTGAAAGCAGCACTCATGCTGGATTGGACGGCCTGCTTGGCAGCATCGCCAGGCTCCTGGCTGTAGGCAGTGCAAGCAGCGAAGCAACGCTTCACCAGGGTGCGCACCGCGGACTTGTAGCTGCGGTTGTGCAGGCGATTGCGCTCAGCAATCTCGATGCGTTTCTTCGACGACTTGTTATTGGCCACAGACGGTAAGGCGCTGATTCAGCAGTCGACAAGCTTACCCCCTGGCCGGGGAGCGTTTACCAGGGGCGAGCAACTAGCTTGAAGAGTCACCGCCGCACCACGGGTTCGTGACCGCCAGCTCCCCTTCAAGCCGTGCCGAGTCCGTCCCCCAACTGCAGATTGAACTTCTGCGGGACGCCGATCAGGCTGGACAACGGCTGGAGGCCATCGCCGAGCGCACCGGAAGCGGTCAAAGCCGCGAGGTCGTCCAGCGGGTTGAGGCGATCCTGGAGCAGGTGCAGGCGCAAGGCGACGCTGCGCTCTTCGAGCTAACTGAGCGGTTTGACGGGGTACGCCCCGATCCCCTTCGCATTCCTCAAGAGGAGCTCGAGGCGGCTTGGGCTGCCACGCCCTCCGACCTGCAGGAGGCCCTGGCCATGGCCCACCGCCGGATCCTGGACTTTCACCAACGTCAACTCCCCAACGACCTGGCCATCACAGGTGAACACGGCGAACGCCTGGGCCGCCGCTGGCGGCCGGTGGAGCGCGCCGGTCTGTACGTGCCCGGAGGCCGTGCCAGCTACCCGAGCACGGTTCTAATGAACGCCGTCCCCGCGAAGGTCGCTGGAGTGCAGCGGGTGGTCATGGTCACCCCTCCGGGACCCGACGGTCGCATCAACACCACCGTCCTGGCCGCCGCGCGCCTCGCGGGCATCGACGAGATCTACCGGGTCGGTGGTGCCCAAGCGATTGGAGCACTGGCCTACGGCACGGAATCCATCCCACGGGTGGACGTCATCAGCGGTCCGGGCAATCTCTATGTGACCCTGGCCAAAAAAGCGGTCTACGGGCGGGTCGCGATCGATTCCTTGGCGGGCCCCAGCGAAGTGCTGGTCATTGCCGATGGCAGTGCCAACCCCGAGCATGTCGCGGCCGATCTGCTGGCTCAAGCGGAGCATGACCCGCTAGCAGCCGCCATCCTGCTGACCACCAGCGAGGAGCTCGCGACGGCCATTCCCGGCGCCATTGAGCAGCAGCTGCAGGGACACCCTCGCGCTGCCATCACCCGCCAGGCCCTCAATGACTGGGGCTTGATCGTGGTCTGCGGCGACCTGGACGAGGCCGCGAAGCTGAGCGACCGCTTTGCCCCCGAGCACCTGGAACTGCAGGTGGAACAGCCTGAGCCCTTGGCCGAACAGATTCAACAGGCCGGGGCCATCTTCATGGGGGCCTGGACCCCGGAGGCCGTGGGCGACTACCTCGCCGGCCCGAACCACACGTTGCCGACCTCTGGCACGGCTCGGTTTGCTGGAGCGCTCTGCGTGGAAACCTTCATGCGCCACACCAGCTTGATCCAATTCAACCGGCAGGCCCTGGAGGCCACCGGCGCTGCCGTTGGCACCCTGGCCGACAGCGAGGGGCTCCACAGCCACGCGGAGTCGGTCCGCCGGAGACTGGCCTGAGGGCGTGCGCGTCACAGTCCTGCAGCACGTCCCCTTCGAAGGTCCGGGAGCGATTGCTCCATGGCTCAGCGCCCATGGACACAGTGTCGAAATCTGCGCCTTGTTTGAAGGACAGCCCCTCCCCTCCCTAAACGAACTCGAAGCGCTGGTGGTGATGGGCGGTCCGATGGGCGTTCATGACACCGGGGCTTACCCGTGGCTTGGCCCTGAGCGCGATCTCCTGCAGAAGGTCATGAGCAAAGACCTGCCCCTGCTTGGGATCTGCCTAGGGGCCCAGCTCATGGCTTTGGCCCTGGGAGCCGAAGTGCACCCTGGCCCGAGCCGTGAGATTGGCTGGTGGCCACTCCAGGTCGAGGCTGGTGCTCTACCCATCCAGTCCGGAAGCGAGGTCTTCCATTGGCATGGGGATCGCTTCGACCTACCGGAGCACTGCCAGAGTTTGGCCCGCACAGAACCCTGCCCCCATCAAGCCTTCCGACTCGGACGAGCACTCGGGTTGCAATTTCATCTGGAAACCACCCCCGAAGGCGTCGACGCTCTGATCCGCCACGGCCAAAGCGATCTGACATCGCCTGGGCCTTGGGTGCAAGCCCCGCAAGCAATCCGCTCCAACCTCAGGGCGCGCTGCGATCAACTCAATCGCCAATTGGCCGGGGTCTTGGAGGCTTGGATCAGCGCTTAACCAGGTCGCGAACGCCCGCGACGCCGTCGTTGATCTCGCCCACCAGCACTTGGTCGGTGATGTTCACGAACAGACCGTTCTCGAGCACGCCCGGAAGGTTGTTGATCTCCTTCTCCAGGCTGACGGGATCGCCAATGCCGCCGCTGAACTTGACGTCCAGCACCAGATTGCCCTGGTCGGTTACCACCGGACCGGCTTTCTTGACCGCCATACGCAGCTGAGCATCACCACCCATCTCCCGAAGCTGACCTTGCACCTGACGCCAGGCACCGGGCATTACCTCTACGGGCAGCAAGAAGCCCAGGTTGAGGGTGTCCACAAGCTTCGTGGAGTCCACAACCACCACGAAGCGCTTGGCACGAACCGCCACCAGTTTTTCTTGAACGTGGCAGGCACCACCGCCCTTGATCAGTTGGAAGGAGGGGTCAACCTCATCGGCACCATCGATCGCCAAATCGATGCGGTCCACCGCATTCAGGCTCTGCAGCGGGATGCCCAACTCGGCCGCCAGCACCTCGCCTTGAAAGGAGGTCGTGACGCCAACGATGTCCCGCAACTCACCGCTCTTGAGCTTGGCGCCGAGGGCCTGAATCATCAGGGCAGCCGTTGAGCCTGAACCCAGGCCCACCACCATTCCGCTTTGGATCTGCTCGGTGGCAGCCGCCGCCACCGCCTGTTTCATCTGATCCTGCAGATCCGCCATCACACCGTTTTCTCTGGTTCGCGACCGTAGCTCAGGCCTCAGGAATGCGGCAGCGCTTCAGGACGGATCGCGAGATCGATCTGCTCGTCACCCCGCAGCACTCGAATCGGCAGATCATCACCAATCTTGGAGGCCTCAACCAGGCGCAAGAGCTGCCCAGGGTCACTGACCTGCTGCTCGGCCGCCTGAACCACCAGGTCTCCGCGCCGGAGGCCGGCCCGATCAGCTGGGCTATCCGGAATCACCCGCTGCACCAGCGCCCCATCCCGCTCAGGCAGCTGCAGAAGCGCATTGGGGTCTGCGTTGTTGTCGCGGGCCAAGCGGGGATTCAGGGGAACCAACTGCAGGCCCAAGTAGGGATGCACAACGGAATCCCCTTGGCTCAATTGGGCCGCGACACCCTTGGCCAGGTTGATCGGGATCGCAAAGCCCAGTCCAGCCCCAGGACCTGAACGCACCAACGTGTTGATTCCAATGACTTCGCCGCTGGCATTAATGAGGGGACCACCGGAATTGCCTGGATTAATCGCCGCATCGGTCTGGATCAGCTCCAGGCGTTTATCCGAAAAGCCGAGGCTGGTGATGTTGCGGTGCAGGCTG
>JAAZUZ010000120.1 GCA_018623875.1 Synechococcus sp. HW_metabat.21 | reverse complement strand
GCCACGACGCCGTTTTCGCAGATGCCGCGGTGCAGCAGCAGGCGGCCGCAGGGGATCTCCGCTAATCCCAGTTCGGTCTCCAGCTCGACCTTGGGCTGCTGCTGGCTTGGGGTTCCGCCGATCGAGAGAGGCAGCCGTTGCCCCTCCAGCAGGGCGCTGAGCAGGGGAGCTCCCACCGATCCCATCGGAATCACGAGGTCGGTATTGCCGTGGCCGCCATGGCCTTCGGCGGGGCCAAATCGCACTTGACGCACCCGGATCGGTGGGTCGCTGGGGCCCAGATGCAGCACCAAGGAGGCCTGCTGCGTGAGCTCGGCATCGCTGGCGACGACCACATGGGTTTCGCGGTAGGCCTGCTCGATTCCCTGCTCTTGGGCGAGCGCACGGAACGCTGCCGCGCTGCGGACCTGGAGCCGCCCCTCACGCTGCCACTGCTGCAGCTCGGTCTCGCTCCGATTGGGAATGGTCCCAGGGGAGGAAGACACAGGCGCAACTACCGATAAAATGCGTTCTAATCAAAGCTGTCACGAATGGCGGATCCAACCGAACCCCGTGAGCTGCCCTCGGGGGACGGAGAAGGACCAGGCGGATCCGACGGCCGAATTATTCAGGCTGACCTTCGCAACGAGATGTCGCGCTCCTATTTGGAGTACGCGATGAGCGTGATCGTGGGACGGGCGCTGCCCGATGCCCGCGATGGCTTGAAACCCGTGCACCGGCGGATCTTGTACGCCATGTACGAGCTGGGCCTGACGAGTGATCGGCCCTACAGAAAGTGCGCCCGTGTGGTGGGTGAGGTGCTCGGTAAGTACCACCCCCACGGTGATACCGCCGTCTACGACGCGCTGGTGCGCATGGCGCAGGACTTTTCCATGCGCATGCCGCTGATCGATGGTCACGGCAACTTCGGTTCGGTGGATAACGATCCGCCGGCCGCCATGCGATACACCGAATCGCGGTTGAGGGCGCTCACGACCGACAGCTTGCTGGAGGACATCGAAAGCGAAACCGTCGATTTCATCGACAACTTCGATGGGTCCCAGCAAGAACCAACGGTGATGCCGGCGCGCATCCCCCAGTTGCTGCTGAATGGCTCGACGGGGATCGCGGTGGGCATGGCCACCAACATTCCGCCCCACAACCTCACCGAGCTGATTGATGGCCTGCTTGCGCTGATCGCCAACCCCGAAGTCAGTGACCGTGAGCTGACCTCGATCGTCAAAGGACCTGACTTCCCCACCGGCGGTCAAATCCTGGGTCGACGCGGGATTCGGGAGATGTACGAAACCGGCCGCGGTTCCGTCACGATGCGCGGCGTGGCCGCGATTGAGACGGTCGAGGCCAAGGGGCGCCCCGATCGCGACGCCGTGATCATCACGGAGTTGCCTTACCAGACCAACAAGGCCGCGCTGATTGAGCGCATTGCTGAGTTGGTGAATGACAAGAAGCTTGAAGGCATTGCCGATATTCGCGATGAATCCGACCGCGATGGCATGCGGATCGTTATCGAATTGCGTCGGGATGCCTATCCCCAGGTGGTGCTGAACAACCTGTTCAAGCTCACGCCTCTGCAGAGCAATTTCAGCGCCTACATGCTGGCGCTGGTGAACGGGGAGCCGGTCCTGCTCACCCTGCGCAAGATGCTTGCGGTCTTCCTCGACTTCCGGGTCGAGACGATTGAGCGCCGGACTCGCTACCTGCTGCGCAAGGCCGAGGAACGCGACCACATCCTGCTCGGCCTACTGATCGCGCTCGACAACCTCGACGCGATCATTGCTTTGATCCGCGGGGCCGCTGACACGGCGACGGCTCGGCAGGATTTGGTGCAGCAGTTCGGGCTGACTGAAATCCAAGCCGACGCGATCCTGCAGATGCAGCTGCGTCGACTGACCGCCCTCGAGGCCGACAAGATCCGCCTTGAGCACGAGGATCTGCTCGCCAAGATCACCGATTACAAGGACATCCTGGCCCGCAAAGAACGGGTCTATGGCCTGATCACCGAGGAGCTGGGAGTGATTCGCTCCCGCTACGACTCCCCGCGCCGCACCGAGATCCTCGATGTTGAAGGGGGTCTTGAAGACATCGATCTGATCGCGAACGAGCGTTCGGTCGTGCTGTTGACGGAGAACGGCTACCTCAAGCGGATGCCGGTCAGCGAGTTTGAAGCCACCAGCCGCGGCACCCGCGGCAAGGCCGGCACGAAATCCCAGGGAGAGGAGGCCGTTCGTCTGTTCATCAGTTGCAACGACCACGACTCGTTGCTGCTGTTCTCCGATCGCGGTGTCGTCTACACCGTGCCCGCTTACCGCGTGCCCCTCTGCAGCCGTGCCGCCAAGGGCACGCCGATCGTTCAGCTCTTGCCGATCCCGCGTGAGGAGCAGATCACCTCGTTGCTGGCCGTCAGTGAGTTCGCCGAAGATGCCGTTCTGGTGATGCTCACCAGCGGCGGCTACATCAAGCGCACCCGGCTTTCGGCCTTCGCCAACATCCGCTCCAATGGCCTGATTGCCATCTCGCTCGAAGAGGGGGATGCCCTGACCTGGGTGCGTCTGGCGCAGCCGGGCGACAGCGTCCTGATCGGATCGCGGAACGGGATGACCATCCACTTCCGCCTCAGCGACGAGGAGCTTCGGCCGTTGGGCCGCACGGCCCGCGGCGTGCGGGCGATGAACCTCCGCCCTGGCGATCAGCTGGTGAGCATGGATGTGCTGCCGGTTGAGCTCGCCGATCGCGTCGAAGGCAGCAGTGCTGGCAGCGAGGACGATGACGCCGAGGAGGTCGCCCCCAGCGATGGTCCATGGGTGCTGGTGGCCTCCGCGAGCGGCTTGGGTAAGCGCGTTCCCGTGGATCAATTCCGCCTGCAGAAGCGTGCCGGCATGGGCCTGCGCGCGATGAAGTTCCGCCGCGACGGTGACGTGCTCGTCGGCCTGAGGGTGCTCGGCTTGGGCGAGGAGTTGCTGTTGGTTAGCGAGCGCGGAGTGATCGTGCGGATGCAGGCTGATGCGGTGCCGCAGCAGTCCCGCGCCGCCACCGGCGTCAAGCTGCAGCGCCTCGACAGCGGAGACCTCCTCTCGGAAGTGGTTCTGGTGCCTCCCGCCCAGGAGGACGAAGACGGGCTCGACGAGGTCGCTTCGGCCGAGACGGAGACCGAGACCGAGAGCGTCAGCGAGAGCACGGACGCCTGATTCCACGCGCGTGAGAGACCTCTCCTGTCGCTCGACCACTGGGTTGCGCCCATGACTGCCGAGGTCTTGGTGATGGGCGCTGGTCCAGCGGCGCTCTGCATCGCGTCAGCGCTCGTCGAGCGTGGTGTGAAGGTCGCGGGGGTTGCACCCTCCGCACCGGAAGCTCCCTGGCAGAACACCTTCGGGATCTGGGGGCCGGAGGTGGATGCCTTGGGCCTGGCCCACTTGCTGGGTCACCGCTGGAGCCACACAAGCAGCTACTTCGCAGCAGGCCTGGGCAGTGAGCCCGTTGCCCATGGCATCGACTACGGCCTCTTTGATAAGGCCGCGCTTCAGCGCCATTGGTTGACCCCCTGCCAGGACGCCGGTGTTGCTTGGACCCGTGGCGCCGTTGTGGCGATTGAGCATCACGAGCGGGGTTCGGTGGTGACGACCGATCAGGGGGATCGGCTCGAGGCCCGCTTGGTGCTCGATTGCACCGGCCACCACAGCCCATTTCTTAAGCGCCCGGACGAGGGGCCGGTGGCGGGGCAGGCGGCTTACGGAATCGTGGGTCGCTTCTCGAATCCCCCGGTCGAGCCTGGGCAGTTTGTCCTGATGGATTACCGCTGCGACCACCTCAGTGAGGCCGAGCGTCGCTGCGGACCACCGACCTTCCTCTATGCGATGGACTTCGGCGGGGGGCGGTTTTTTGTCGAGGAAACCTCTCTGGCCTTGGCTCCAGAGGTTCCCTACGACGTCCTCAAGGCGCGTTTGCTGAAACGGCTCGCCCACCGCGGCATCGAAGTGCTGGCCGTGGAGGAGGAGGAGTTCTGCCTCTTCCCGATGAATATGCCCTTGCCGGATTTGGATCAGCAGTTGTTGGCCTTTGGTGGCGGCGCCACCTTGGTTCACCCCGCCTCCGGCTACATGATCGGCGCCCTGCTGCGGCGTTCACCCGCGCTGGCCCAGGCCATCGCCGATGGACTGGCCGATGCCAACCTCCCCTCGCCGTCCCTAGCCCGGGCCGCTTGGCAGGCCCTCTGGCCCTTGGAGCTGCAGCGCAAACATGCGCTCTATCGCTTTGGCCTCGAGAAGTTGATGCGCTACCCCGAGGGGCAGCTCAGGCAGTTCTTCGCCACGTTCTTCTCCCTGCCGAAGCTGCAGTGGTACGGCTTCTTGACCAACACCTTGACCCTGCCGGACTTGGTTGGCGCGATGCTGCGGCTCTTTGCCGTGTCCCCTTGGAGTGTGCGGCTGGGCTTGATGCAGCAGCAGGGACGCGAGTTCCCGTTAATGCTCCGGTTGTTTAAGCCGTAGCGCCCGCGCAGGAGCTCCCCTGTCCGGCGGTGCAGCCGAAGCAGTGGTTACCCCAGCGGATCGGTTGCTCGATCCATTGCTCCAGCCCGATGGAGTCGATGCGGGCTCCCCCATGCAGAGGAAGATCAAGCATCTGGTTGAAGTCGCAGTCGTAGAGCGATCCGTCTGCAGCCACCGAGAGGGTGTCTCGGCACATCAGCCCGGAGAGCGCTCCGGGATTGAAGGAGTCCTGGAGCAGCTTGAGATAACAGTTGACGTGTCCATCGGCCTGCAGCTGTTGCAGGAAGCGGGCGATCGGCATGTTGTTCAAACCAATGAGCCGATCGAAGTGGACGCCGGCTTTGTTCTGCAGCTCCGCCTTCCAGCGCGCCTCATCGCAGGGGGTGAGCTGTTGCAGTTGGGTGCCACTGGGATTGCTCATCAAGGTGAGTTGCCGCGCGCTGTCCCCTTGGCCGTAGCCGTTGGCATTGAGACGGCGCAGAGCTTCAATCGAGGCCTCCCAGGTGCCATCCCCCCGTTGGGCGTTGGTGCTGCTCTCCTCCGGTTGGGGCAGGCTGGCGACGATCTCCACCTGGTGTTCCGCCAGAAAACCCACAAGGTCGCCGAGGGCCGGTAGCAACAGGACCGTGAGGTTGCAGCGGTCGATCACATGGCAGTTCCTCTGGCGGGCGGCGCGGATCAGATCACGAAAGCGAGGGTGCAGTTCGGGCGCTCCACCGGTGAGATCCAGCACCTCCGGCCTGAGCCGGTCGATGGCTGTGATGCAGGCCTCGACGACCGCGTTAGTCATCTGAGTGTCGCCTTGATGGGGGCCGGCATCTACGTGGCAGTGGGAGCACTGCATGTTGCAGAGCTTGCCGAGATTGAGCTGGAGCACCCGCAGTCGACTGCG
>JAAZUZ010000018.1 GCA_018623875.1 Synechococcus sp. HW_metabat.21 | reverse complement strand
GGTGTGCACTGGGCTGTGGCGACAATCACACCGACGGGATGCGGTATGCCTCCCGGCAGACCCATCCATAGCGTCTGCAGTCCCCTCCCTCAGACGAAGCCCAAAGGAGTTAACTCATGTTCGACGCCTTCACCAAGGTTGTCGCCCAGGCCGACGCCCGGGGCCAATTCATCGGCGCCGGCGAGCTTGACGCTCTGGCCGCCATGGTTTCCGACAGCAACAAGCGTCTGGATGCCGTCAACCGCATCACCAGCAACGCCTCCACCATCGTGTCGGCCGCTGCTCGCCAGCTGTTCGCTCAGCAGCCCGCTCTGATCGCTCCTGGCGGCAACGCTTACACCTCCCGCCGCATGGCTGCTTGCCTGCGCGATATGGAGATCATCCTTCGCTACGTCAGCTACTCGATCTTCACCGGCGACGCTTCCGTGATGGAAGACCGCTGCCTGAATGGTCTGCGTGAGACCTACCTGGCCCTCGGCACCCCCGGCGCTTCCGTCGCCGCTGGCGTGAACCTGATGAAGGAAGCCGCCATCTCGATCGCCAATGACAAGACCGGCATCACCCAGGGTGATTGCACGGCCCTCATGAGCGAGATCGGCACCTACTTCGACCGTGCTGCTGCCGCTGTTGCCTGATCCGGCACCAGTTCACGTCCACCCTTTTCTTCCTCCGTCATGAAGACGCCTCTCACCGAAGCTGTTGCAGCTGCTGATTCCCAGGGTCGTTTCCTGGGCAACACCGAAATCCAAGGCGCTTTCGGTCGTTTCAATCGCGCTAAGGCCAGCCTCGAAGCGGCTAAAGCTCTCACCGCTAAGGCCGACACCCTGGTGAACGGTGCTGCACAGGCCGTGTACAGCAAGTTCCCCTACACCACCCAGATGCAGGGCTCGAATTATTCGGCTACTGCGGAAGGTAAGGCCAAGTGCTCCCGCGACATCGGTTACTACCTGCGCATGGTCACCTACTGCCTCGTGGCAGGTGGCACCGGCCCCATGGATGACTACCTCCTGGCTGGTCTTGATGAGATCAACCGCACCTTCGAGCTTTCCCCCTCCTGGTACGTGGAGGCTCTGAAGTACATCAAGTCCAACCACGGTCTGAGTGGCGACGCTGCTGGCGAAGCCAACACCTACATCGACTACGCCATCAACGCACTGGTCTGATTCACAGCCTGCGATGCTGCAAGGCTCCCCTCGGGGAGCCTTTTTTCTTGCCATGGCAATGACCCAGGAGCCCCTTGCTTCGGAAGGAATGCCCATTGACGAGGAGGAGGCGCTCAGGCGGCTTGAGCAACGAGATGATGCTGCCGATCGCTACTACGCCGCGTGGTGGCTTGGCCATGAACGGAGCCTGCACCCACGCACTCTCCCTCTGCTTCGTAAGGCTCTTCAGGAGCTCTTGAGCGCAGGTGAAGAACCAGACGAGGACTCCAGGACCCTTGGCTTGAACGTGCTGCGGGCCATGGTTCATCTCGATTCCAGCTCAGCCCGAGAGGAAATCCTCAGCTGCCTGATTCACCACGACAGCAATATCCGCGAGGAAGCCACGCGTACTGCCGCCTCAGAGGGGTTGCTCGAATCTGTTGCTGTGATCTGTTCCCAGCTGAATGCAGATGATCTCACCAACGACCGCTTGATCGAGGCGCAGATCGAAGCACTGGGAGATCTTGGGGATGCCAGTGCAGCTGTGATCGAGACCCTGGTTCGATTCACCGGCGACTTAAGGCCACTGATTCGCTCCGCATCGCTGAGAGCAATGCTGTTGCTCACCGCCGATGCCAAGTGGGCGACTGATTTTCCCTCGCTTCTTCAAAGCTCTTCCACGCTGGTTCGACGTGGAGTCCTGCTCGACCTTGGTGCGGTCGGCTGGATTCCTGCCCTTGATTGGATCAGTCAAAGCCCAACTGAGAACAGCATCAAATTGATTGCTTTACGTGGACTTGCCGAACACCCCCGCGGTCATGAGCCCTTAGGTATGACCGACGAGCAGGCCTGCCAAATGGTGCTCCAAGCGATGGACCAGCTCCTATGACATCTGGTTCCGAGCTGGCACAAGCAATTGCTTCCGTGGATGCCGCCACGACGAGTGCTGAGCTCATGCAGGCAACCGCCGCACTCGTTCGTTGTAAGCACATGGGTGCGATTCCAAAGCTGCTTGAGGTCATTGGGTTCAACAACCCCGCCTTGGCGGGTATCGCCTTTAGCGGCCTTGTGGCCTTAGGGCCTGAAGCCGCTCCACAAATCCTGGACCGCCTCGACCCGCAAAATTACGGAGCAAGAGCATGGTCTGTTCGAGCCCTCGCCGAGATTGCGGATAGTTGTGCTTTGGACGCTCTGATTGAGGCCCTCTGCAACGACATCGGTCCGAGCGTCAGAAGAGCAGCCGCCAAGGGGCTCGGCAACCTGAGGTTGAGGGGTACAGCAATGGAGATCAGCAGTCAGCGACAACGTTGCGTTCATGCTCTGAACCACGGCACCCATGACAGCGAATGGGTTGTTCGATACTCCTGCTGTGCAAGCTTGGAGCGCCTTTTGTCAACTGGAGCATTCGAGGATCAGGCCATCCAGAGCCTGCGGGAACGAACGGGAAGGACTGAACGTGTCAAGGTTGTGCGCCTTCGGGCTTCGAAAGCCCTCCAACGCCTCAAAGCCGGATGACCCAAAAACTGTTGTTTGTCTGCCTTGGCAACATCTGCCGCTCACCAGCGGCCGAAGGTGTTTTCTTGCATTTGCTTGAGGCACGTGGTCTTAGTAATCAGTTCCTTGTTGATTCCGCCGGCACGGGCGGCTGGCATGTGGGTAATCCGGCGGACCGGCGCATGCGTGCCGCCGCTGAGCGCCGCGGCATTCACCTCCCAAGCCGTGCTCGTCAAATCGAGCTGGCGGACTTCGGCAACTTCGATCGCATCCTCACCATGGATGACGACAATCTGCAGGCGGTCCGCTCCTTGGCCGGAGAACTTGGAGCCCGCTCTGACCTCGCGCTGGTGGAGCCGATGACTAGCCATTGCCGCCGATTTAGCGACAAGGAAGTGCCCGACCCCTACTACGGCGGTGAGCAGGGGTTTGAACACGTCCTCGATCTGCTCGAAGACGCCTGTTCAGGCCTGCTGGAGACCTTGACCCGCGATTAGGTCGGATCCGGCCAGGCGTCGTGGGGAACGCGCTCGCGGAAGAGATCCACGAGCCGTTGAATCACGGCGTCGATGGCCATGCCATCGGTGATCAGCTCGAGGGCATCCTCCGCTTGGGTCAGCGGGGCCACGGCCCGGGTGGAGTCCAGGTGGTCGCGCTCGGCAATCTGTGCCTCGAGATCGGCCCGCTCTGGCACTTCAAAACCACGCTGTTCGAGATCGAGGGCCCGCCGGCGGGCCCGCTCGCTGACGGTGGCGGTCAGAAACACCTTGAGCTCGGCGTCGGGGAAGACGGCTGTCCCGATGTCCCGCCCTTCCGCCACCAGGCCACCGCGGGCACCCATCGCCTGTTGCTGTTGGGTCAGGGCCTCGCGCACGCAGCCATGGGCGGCGACCACGGAGACCTGGGCGGTGACCTCCGGTGAGCGGATGGCCTCGGTGACATCGACCCCGTTGACGCTGACCCGTTGGCCGCCTGCGCTGCTGCTGAGCTGTAGGTCGATGCCCTCCAGCAGGGGTGCGACCGCTTCGGCGTTGCTGGGGTCAACGCCACGCTCTTGCACCAGCCAGGTCACGGCGCGATACATCGCTCCGGTGTCCAGATAGATCAAGCCGAGCCGTTCGGCGAACGCGCGGGTCACCGTGCTTTTGCCGGCACCGGCAGGGCCATCGATGGCAACGATTGGGGCTCGGCTCATGAGAAAGACGTGGTCAATCAGTCGGCTGGGGCCGCAGTGGGCCGCCACCGCCAGCACGGTGAGTCCGCTGAGACGGGGTTGGGCCTGGAGGCACAAAGGCTTCACGGCCTCCACATAGTCCACCACCATGCCCGCGCCCTCCAGGGCCTGATGGACGTCGGCTTGCAGGGGGGCGAGGTCGAGGCCCGGCTGCTGCAGGCAGCGATCGGCTGCTCGCAGCAGGGCTTGCGGCAGGACGGCAGCCTGCCGACGCTCGTCGCTTGAGAGATAGCGATTGCGGGAGCTCATGGCGAGGCCATCGCTCTCCCTCAGGGTGGGGCACCCCCAGACCTGGACCGGGAGACCCAAGTCGCGGATGACCCGTCTGAGGATGACCAGCTGCTGCCAGTCCTTCTCTCCAAGCAGTAAGGCCTGGGGACGGATCAGGGCCAAGAGACGAACGACCACCGTGGCTACCCCGTCGAAATGGCCCGGCCTGTGCCGGCCGCAGAGTCCTTCCTGCAGGGACGGTGGCGGTTGGATACGGGTGAGCTCGCGCTCGCCCTGGGGGTAGATCTCCTCGACACTGGGGGCGAAGAGCGCATCGGCGCCGGCCGCCTCGGCGTGTTGGAGATCGGCCTCCAGGCAGCGCGGGTAGAGGGCGAAGTCTTCGTTGGGTCCAAATTGCAGCGGGTTCACAAACACGCTGGTGAGGACCAGGGGCTTGGCGCCCCCAGGGGCCGCTCTGCCGGCGCGTTGGATCAGGCTGCAGTGGCCTTCATGCAACGCCCCCATGGTGGGAACGCAGTGCAGTGGGCGTTCAGCTGAGTTGTTGCGCCAGGCCTCGAGTTCGGCGCGCGTTTGCAGCAGCTGCACAGCGAGGGGGCGAATCCCTACTGAGCTTGCAGCACCTCGAGCTTCACCTGGGCGATTCCGCTGGAGATCAGGCCGAGCTGGCTGGCGGCACCGTGGGCCAGGTCGATCACCCGGCGGCCGTAGAACGGGCCCCTGTCATTGATGCGGACAACGGCGCTGCGGCCGTTCCTGAGGTTGGTCACACGCACCTTGGTGCCGAAGGGAAGGGTCCGGTGGGCCGCCGTCAGGGTGCCGGGCCGGAAGACTTCACCGTTGGCGGTGCGGTTGCCGTAGAAGCCAGGTCCGTACCAGCTGGCTTCACCGGTGCTGATGGAGCGAACACGGTGGGGGGAGAGAGTCGCGCTGGGAAGAGCAGGAGCTGCGGGCTTCGTCAGGGCTTCGGACTCTCGTCCAGGGGATTCGACGTTACGCAGGGCATCGGTCTTCGCCGCGGGAATCGCTGGACTCTTGCTGGCCAGTACTGAATTGGCATTGCTGCTTCCAGACAGCAGGAGAGCAAATCCGCCGAGAAAAAAGAGACGACGCATAACAACCGGAACACCGAGTCACAGGGGCGCGACTGGCTGGATTTCAACGCGATGGCAAAGCAACAAAAAACGCAGTGTCTTTGTCGCGAGTGCGCGAAGGTGTTCCTCGGGGCTTAAAAGGTCAGCTGAAAGTTAGTCGGAGTTGCATCAACGTTTCCTGACACATTGGCCGGCTTGCGTTGATCAGGATTGGCAATTGCGCCGGGAAACTCTTCCCCCAGCAGGACTTCAGACTCAGGAATGACCAGCTCGGCATCAGCTGGGGCAATCGCTTTGATCAGTTCGACTGATTAGAGATGGTGCAATCTTGGGATTGTCCTCGTCTTTTTGCTGTGTTGGGGTGCCTGAGGGAGCAGGATCAGAAGAAGAGATGGGCCGTCTAGGGCATGGACTACCGCACCGCTGGCGTTGATGTGGTGGCTGGGCGTGCGTTTGTCGAGCGCATCCGATCCAGCGTTGAGTCCACCCGTCGGCCCGAGGTGGTGGGCGGCCTGGGGGGCTTTGGTGGGCTCTGCCGCATTCCTGAGGGGATCAAGAAGCCTCTGTTGGTTTCAGGAACCGATGGGGTGGGCACCAAGTTGGAGTTGGCCCAGGCCCATGGCCGCCACCACGGGGTCGGTATTGACCTCGTCGCGATGTGCGTCAACGACGTGGTGACAAGCGGGGCTCAACCCCTGTTTTTCCTCGATTACATCGCCACCGGCAAGCTCACGCCTGAAGCCATGGCTGAAGTCGTGGAGGGCATTGCCGATGGCTGCCGCCAGAGCGGCTGCGCCCTCCTTGGCGGAGAGACCGCGGAAATGCCGGGGTTTTACGGCCCGGGCCGCTACGACCTGGCTGGTTTCTGCGTGGCCGTTGTCGATGAGGACGAGCTGATCGATGGCAGCCGCGTGCAAGCGGGTGATCGCATCGTGGCTGTGGCCAGCAGTGGTGTTCACAGCAATGGCTTCAGCTTGGTGCGTCGGATTTTGGAGGCCCATGGGGTGACCGCCGCCACGCCGCTCGAGGGGGAGGGGCTGCCCGTGCTGGATGCCCTGCTGGAGCCCACGGTGCTGTACCCGTCCTTGGTGCGGCGCTTGCTGCAGGACGGACTCGACCTGCATGGGATGGCCCACATCACCGGTGGCGGTCTGCCGGAGAACCTGCCGCGGACGTTGCCTGCCGGCGTCCATGGCCGCATTGACCCAAACAGCTGGGAGCGTCCTGCACTCTTCCGTTGGTTGCAGGAAAAGGGTGAAGTTCCGGAGCGGGATCTCTGGAACACCTTCAACCTCGGGGTTGGTTTGGCCCTGGTGCTGCCGGAGGCCCAGGCGGAGCGCGCCATGGTCGTCTGTCAGGAGGCCGGGCACCGCGCCTGGTTGCTGGGGAGCGTGGAGGCCGGTGAGGCCGGCGCTGAGCCCTTGGCGGGTTTGCCGTACTGAAGCGGCGGTCTAGACCTGCCAAATTGCTTCAGTCATGCAGGATCCTTGCGACAGCCCTCGTGTTGTTGCCTAGGTTCCGCGCAAGCTGTTTTGTGGTTGTTCCGTAATTCAGTTCTATCGGCCGTTGTCCAGATTTATTTCTGTTCAAGGTTCTGTTGTTTATAGGGTTGTTTGAGATGTCTTTTGGCTCGCAATCTCAGTCTGCTTTTGTAGGTAATTCCGGTCGGGTCACCCGACGCCGTAGTTCCGCCGGCCCCGTTGCCCCCAACCGTCCCCTGCGCCGCGAGCCCTACCCCGGCCGTAGCAATGTCCGGCCCACCTTCTTGACCCTGAGGGACCACGGCAAGGTGTTCGTGGCCGACCTGCCGCGCCTTTCTGATGGCCAGCTCGCCCACGTGGGTAAGGAGGCGAAGGAGGTGATGGAGAGCCTCTGCCGGCGCCTTGAGGAGCTCGATCAACAGCTCAGCCTCAACCCCCAGGAGCAGGAAACCCGCATCCGTGCGGCCACCAAGCGGGACGTCACTGAGCGCTTTATTCGCGCGGTGGAAGAGGAGCAGGAACAGCGCCGAACCAACCCCGCCTTGAAGGCGGCCGCCGGTGAATCCTTGGCCCGCGCCTTCCTGGAGATCGCCCGGCACCGTCTGCCCGGGGCCACCTTTGATTCGCTGTTGCAGGAGGCTCTCTCCGCCTGTGACGAAGGCCCGGGTGCGCCTGCCGAAGAGGTCGAGCCCCAGCCGCCGGAGCCCGTTGCCCCTGAGCCCCCTCGGGCCCGGGTCGTGCCGATGGTCCGCCGCATCGAGACCCCCCAGCCGCCTGAGCGGGAGCAGATGACGGTGGTGTTGACTCCGGATCCCTCTCCCGAGATGGGCGGTGACTGATCGCTAGGCGCTCTGGAAGGGATTGGCCGGCATTCGCGCCGCCCCGTCTCGAAGGGCCAGTTGATCGAGGGCGGTCCGTTCCCCTTCCGTAAGGCTCCAGCTACGGGCAGCCGCCGCTTGTTCAACCTGCTCCGGAGTGCGCATGCCCGGGATGGGCATCGCTCCGTGGGCCCGGCACCAATTCAGGGCGACCGCCCCCAGGCCTCCAGGTCGCCCGCCAGCGATCTCGGACATGGTTTGGCGGAGGGGCGCCAGGGAGTTCTCCAGGCGGCGGAAGAGGTTGCCGCGGGTGCCTTTTGGCATCGGCCGGGGGTCCTGCGCGCTGCGGCCCAGGAGCCCAAGGGCCAAGGGGCTGTAGGCAATCAGCTCAATCCCCAGCTCTTGGCAGGTGGAGGCGATGCCTTCGTCTTCGAGGGGTTGCGGAGCCAGCAATGAGAACTGCACCTGCAGGCTGCTGATGGGGATGCCACGTCCCTGGAGCTGCCGGTGGACGCTGCGCAGGCGCTTGGGGCCCATGTTCGAGAGCCCCAGGCTGGCCACCGCTCCGCTTTCCACGAGATCCGCCAAGCCATCAATGAGAGCCGGCTCCTGCCAGGGGGCGTACCGCGCGGTACTCCAGTGGAGCTGTACCCGTTTCATCTGCCCCTGGAGGCGCCGCTGGGAGGCGGCAAAGGCTTTCGCGTAGCCCCTCCGCCCGAGGCGCCAGGGGAAGGGGGCCAACTTGGTGGCCAGGCAGAGCTGCTCCCGCTGGCTGGGGCTGGCCTGTAGGGCGAATCGCCCCAGCAGTTCTTCGCTGCGGCCGTTCAGGCGCCCGGTGCCATAGGAGTCAGCGGTGTCAAAGAAGCGGAAGTCCAGCTCAAGGCAGCGCCGGAAGGTTTGCTCCAGCACGGCGTCGTCCCGCTCGGGGTCGTAGCCCCAGAGGAACTGGTTTCCCCAGGCCCAGGTGCCAACTCCGATGCCCGGTTGGTCCGCCTCTCTTGTCATGATCGAGCCGTCGCGGACATGCACTGTGCTGAATTCTCTGCCCAGCTCGGCTGCTGAGACCAGCGCCCTGCCACCCCAGGCAGCGGAGACCACCCCGGAGCGAAAAGACGAGGACCCCGTGCTGTGTGGTCACTGCGGCCGCACGGCCAACAATGGTCTGGTCTGCATCGGGATGTGCGTGGCGGATTCCGGCTATTGAGGTCGCCTCGGCTCCTGCTGGCCCTGGCCTGCGCCCTGGGCACCCTTGGCCCTGCAGTGGCAGCGCAGGAGCGGCAGCAGGGGTTTGGGCGTTGGCAGGTTGATCCCCGGCGTTGTGAGCTGGCCCTTTTCGGCCAGGCCCCCGGCCCCTGCCGCAGCTTCCGGGTCGATCAGCGCAATGCCTCCGTGCTGCGGGTGAGCCTGCTGATGCCGATCCCTGATCAGGAGCTCCTGCAGGAGGTGAGTTTTGTGGGGGAGCGGGCCAGCTCAGGGACTCCCCTGCGTTGCCGCGATGGGGTCTGTCAGCTCGATGGCTCCGTTGTGCTGCGCGTGAAGCTGTTGCGTTTGGCGCAGTTCAACCCCCGGGGGCTGGTGGTGGGCCTTCCGAAAACCCTTCCGGTGGCAGGGACCTGCAGTATCGATGGTGAGCAGGCTCACTGCGACGCCAAGACGCGTTATGGCGAGCGCTGGTCAGCCGATGCCCAATTGCGCTGAGCTCCGCGATCAACGCTCAACGGGATTGAAAGGCGGCACCCAGATTCGAACTGGGGGTAAAGGATTTGCAATCCTCTGCCTTACCACTTGGCCATGCCGCCGCTTGGGAGCAAACTCCCAGGGACGGATCGTATCAGTCACGGGATGCCTGGCCGCCTGCTGGTCCTGAGCAACGGCCATGGGGAGGACCTGATTGCCCTCAGGGTGATCCAGGCCTTGAAGCGGCACCGCCCCGACATCGAGGTGGCGGTGCTGCCGATGGTGGGAGACGGCGCGGCCTATCGCGGGGCGGAAGAGCAAGGGTTGTTGCGCCGGGTCGGCCCGCGCCGCCAGCTGCCCAGCGGTGGTTTCAGCAACCAGAGCCTGCGGGGCCTGCTGGCGGATCTCTGGGCGGGTGTGCTCGGGTTAACCCTGCGTCAGTGGCGCTTTGTGCGCCGCTGGGGCCAAGGGGGTGATCCTGTTCTCGCGGTGGGGGATCTGCTGCCCCTGCTGCTTGCCTGGTCGGGGGGCGGCCCCTACGGCTTCATCGGCACCCCCAAAAGCGACTACACCTGGGCCGGTGCGCCTGGGCTGGCTGCCCTGTATCACCGCCTCAAGGGCAGCGAGTGGGATCCCTGGGAGTGGGCGCTGATGCGCGGCCGGCGCTGCCGTCTGGTGGCGATGCGCGATCGGCTCACGGCCCGCGGTCTGCGGCGCCACGGCGTAGCCGCTATCGCCCCCGGCAATCCGATGATGGATGACCTGGACGTGGGCACCCTGCCGCTGGCGCTGCGCCAGTGGCGGCGGCTCCTCCTCCTCGGCGGTAGCCGGATGCCGGAGGCGACCGGCAACCTCAGGCGCCTGCTGGAGGCCCTCGCTGAGGTGCGTTGCAAGGAGCCCCTCTTGGTGCTCGCTCCCACGGGCTCCCGGCCCGCTCCCCATGAATGGGAGCCGTTGCTTCTGGGTCTGGGCTTTGAGCCCATCGCGCCTCCGGAGGCCCTCGCGGATTTGGGGGCCGCTTCGGTCTGGGCGCGTGGAGCGCGCCTGCTCCTGGTGGGGCCCGGTTGTTTCTCCCGTTGGGCGGGCTGGGCTGAGCTGGGCCTGGCCTCGGCGGGAACAGCCACCGAGCAGTTGGTAGGGCTTGGGATCCCGGCGCTCTCGCTGCCTGGGCCGGGCCCGCAGTTCAAGCGGGGTTTTGCGGAGCGCCAGAGTCGTTTGCTGGGCGGTTCCGTGCGGGTTTGCCTATCCCAAGCTGCCCTGGCCGAGCGGGCGGAGATTGTGCTCAGCCAGCCGGAGCTCGCCCGTCAGCTGGGTGCCATCGGGATCCAGCGGATGGGGGCGCCGGGGGGCAGCGCCGCCCTGTCGCGGGCCATTGAATCCCGCCTCTTGGGGGGCGCGGACGGTGCAGCGGGATGATGGTGGCTTGATCAACCGCCGCGTTGCTTCGCCCCATGGCTGCTCCCCAGGACAAGGACTACGCAAAAGCCTGCGGACAGCTCGCCAGTGCCTTGAGCATCAGCATCGCCTCGGCCCGCCGCAAGGTGGATCTGGTGGCGGCCAAGGAGGGGGTGCGTGACAACGAGGGGCGCCTGTTGATCGCCCAGCGCCTGTTGCTGGAGGCCCAGGGCGTGGGCGAAGAATCCCGTCAGCTCTTGGATGTGCTGCTGGAGGCGGTCAAAGAGGAAGAGATGTACCTCGGAGACGACTGAGCCCCTTCCCTACGAGCGGTGCTCAAAGATCGCGCCGAAGCGGCCGCGATCCAGATCTGAGATCACGGGGATGCAGGCAAAGCAGCGCTGGGCGAGCTCCAGCCGCTCTTCACGCACGAGCATCTCAATCAGTCGGGTACGGGCGGCCAGGAGGTAGCGGACGTCATTGGCGGCATAGGCCAGCTGGGCCTCGCTGAGCTCCTCCACCCGGCCCCAGTCACTGCTCTGGGCGCCTTTGTCGAGTTCCACCTGGCAGAGCTCGTTGACCAGGTCCTTGAGGCCGTGGCGGTTGGTGTAGGTGCGGGCCAGTCGGCTGCCGATCTTTGTGCAGAAGATCGGGTTGACGTGGATGTCCAGACCCTCGGCGAGGGCAGCCACGTCAAAGCGGGCGAAGTGGAAGACCTTTTCGATGCCGGCGGCTTCCATCAGCTCTTTGAGCAGCGGCGCCTCGCTCTGGCCGCGGTGGATGCGGATGCAGCAGACGTTGTCGTGCTCGTCGCTGATCTGCACCAGGCAGAGGCGGTCGCGGCCGTGGATCAAGCCCATGGCTTCGGTGTCCACCGCCAGGGCACTCGAGGCCCCGAGCAGCTGGTGCCATTCCGGGCTGAGATCGTGGTCGAGGACGGCGAAGCGAGCAGGGCTAGACCCCGCTGCAGGGGCGGAGACGGCGGAGGAAGCGCTGCTCAAGGGGTGGGGCTCAACTGCGGTCCATCGTCGCGGACCAAGGGCAAATCCCAAGATCATCTGTCGCTTTTGCGTATCAAAGTGAGATCGCGCTACCAGGTGGGTAGCGCGTGGCCCTTCCTTTCAATGCGTTCTCGTCCCTTGCCCCCGCGGCCTGGTCTGGAGTCGATTCGGGCCTTTTTTGAGCGTCCCCCTGTCCAGCACCTGAGTTTGGAGCTGGCGGTCTGTTGGATTTTGGAGCGTTTGCTTGAGGCCGATACCTATCCCACGGCCTTGATGCACGATCTCTCGGTCTCCCATCCCAAGTTGCGGCTGTCGGAGACCGTCCTGCAGCAGGCCCTTGGCTTTCTTGATCAGGATGGTGCGATCGACAGCTACGCCCAGCGCTGCCCCAGTCGGGGTCGCCCGCGCCGGATGTTGCATCTCCTCGAGACGCGCCGCAGCGATGCCGAGCAGTTAATGCCGCCATGGCACCACTGGCTCGAGGAGAATGAGCGAAATCTTCACGCCAGCAGCCATGCCCCAGGCCCTGGGATCCACCCTGCCCCTCACGCTGCTGCTGGTCATCGGTCTGGTGTTCTTTCTGCGGGCCGCCAGTAAGGACCGCACAACCGTTGTTGAAATCCGCTCCTCGAAGCCTCCGCTTGAGGTGCTCCCGGCCCTGGCGGAGTGGTTGCAGGGGCGCGGCTGGGTTGCGGACAAGACCAACCCTGAGCGCCGCCTGCTGACCTTCACCGGCCAGGTGGAGGCCAGTGGTGCCTTGGCCGTGTTGCTGTCCGTCTTGGGTGGCGTGGGTGCCGGTTGCCTGGGTCTGGTGCTCTGCCAGTTGTTGCCGGACCTGGCCTGGTGGCCGCTTTTGCTGACCCTGCTGGGCCCCTTGGCGGGTGTGGTCTATCGCCGCCGTGCGGCCCGGCCTGAGACCGTCGAATTGCGTCTCATTAGCCATGACGAGGCCACCGGTAGTGCCCTGCAGATGCGAGCCCACCGCGATGAGTTGATTGCCCTCGAGCAGGAAATGGGGCCACAACTCGGGCTCTTTGGCGTGGGCGACCTGCTGCATTCGCCGATCTGAGCCAGGATGGGCCGATGAGGTCCCCCCGGCGCCGCACGTTGCTGCTCGCCAGCCTGGCCGCCGCCAGCTTGGCCCTGGCGGCCGACGCCCAGGCTCCGGCTCCAGCGCCCGGTGCCGCCGATACCTTGACCGGTGCCCGTGGCCGTTTGGGGCGGGACTGGATCGGCGTGCGCCAGGTGGCCAGCACGGTCCCCATCTTGGTGATGGCCGGCCACGCGGATTCTCAGAACATTCCGGGTTCGGGAACCTCGGGCTATGCCGTGGACATCCGCGGGGCGAGGCCGATGCAGCCCGGCATCCGCGACGAGCTCTACTGGAACCTTGAGGTGGCCAGGCGCGTCGTTGCCCTCGGTCAACAGCGCGGTTTAAACATTCGCTTCTACGACCCGCCGGCCCGCACGATCGTCAACGGAGATGATCCCCGCACGAATTGGAGCGTGGGCAAGGCCCATGCGGACGCAGGCGGCTACGCCCTAGAGATTCATTTCGATGCCTACGGCCCCGATGGCATCGGATCAGGAGTGATTCCGGCCCTGCATCGGCCCCTGAGCTCCCTGGATGAAAGTTTGGCCGTGGCCTTTGGTGGCTATCCCTTGCAGTTCCGTGGTGGTTTGGGTGGTCCGAAGCGCGGCATCACCCTGCTGGAAATCGGCAAGCTTGAGGCCCCGCTTGAGACGGCTCTGCGCAATCCCCGCAGCCGGGAGCAGTCCCTGGCGGTAATCACGGAACGGGTTGTGGCGGCTTTAGAGGCGGGTTTGGGCCGCCACCGATTGGTGGCGGCTCCACCACCGGTCTCAGCCCACGGCGCCGTGGGGTTGGCACCGACCCACCAGTGAGTCGTCGGCGAGCCAGTTCTGGGGCTTGGTGAAGAGATCCGTCAGCAGGGCTTCACGGCTGCCGGCCTCGGCCTTGTAGCCGTATTCCCAGCGCACCAGCGGCGGCAGGGACATCAGGATCGATTCGGTGCGGCCGTTGGTTTGCAGGCCAAAGATCGTGCCCCGGTCAAAGACCAGGTTGAACTCCACGTAGCGGCCGCGGCGGTAGAGCTGGAACTGACGTTCCCGCTCCCCATAGGAGGTGTTCTGCCGCTTCTCGACGATCGGCACATAGCTGGGCAGGAATGCGTTGCCGCAGGCGCTGGCGAGGTTGAACAGCTGCTCCCAGCTCTGCGGGATGGGGCCGACGCCTTGGCCGGCGGTGGCGGCTGGACCGTTGGGGGCTTGGCCCTTGTAGAGGACACCCCGGGGGTCTTGGTAGTCGTAGAAGATCCCGCCGACACCGCGGGTTTCGTCCCGGTGCTTCAGATAGAAGTACTCATCGCACCAGGGCTTGAAGACCTGGTAGTAGGCCGGGTTGACGCTGTCGCAGGCGTTCTTGAGGGTCCGGTGGAAGTGCTGGGCATCTTCCAGGAAGGGGTAGTAAGGGGTGAGGTCAGCGCCACCGCCAAACCACCACACCGGACCGGCTTCGAAGTAGCGGTAGTTGAGGTGAACGGTGGGGATATAGGGATTGCGGGGGTGCAGCACCATTGAGGTGCCGGTCGCATACCAGCGATGGCCTTTGGCTTCGGGCCGTTGGCTGAGGATCGAGGGGGGCAGTTCGGTGCCCTCCACCTCAGAGAAGTTCACCCCGCCCTGTTCGAACACGCGACCGCCTTTGATCACGCGGGAGCGGCCGCCACCGCCCTCGGGGCGGACCCAGCTTTCTTCTTCAAAGCGGGCGCCGCCATCAAGTTGCTCCAGGCCGGCGCAGATGGAGTCCTGCAGTCCCATCACGAGGGCGCGGGCTCGCTCCCGGGAGTTGGCGGGGGGTGCCTCGAGTGCGACGGGGCTGGAGCTCGCCGAGGTCTCACTCGTCAGCTTGGCCTTGGCACGGGACAGCAGACCCTTCAACATCGATGCTCGCGCCGTGAGGCATGGGGGATCGGACCACCCTTTCAGGACGACCCACCGCTGCACAAGTTTTCGAGAGGGTTCGTGATCCCATCCCGTGAGCGGCCTGGGGATGCCCGTGCTGGGCAACGCTTTTAGGATCCGGGGCACCGTGGAATTGCCCGATGGCCAGCGCAGACCAGGCCCTAACAGAGGCCCTCGCCGCCCTCGAGCCCCTCAAGGACGCCGGCACCGGCCGCAGCTTGCTGGAGCTGCAGTGGATTCAGCAGGTGCGGGTGCAGAACAACCGTGTCGTGTTTCAACTGGCCCTGCCGGGCTATGCCTCCTCCCAGCGCGATCGCATCGCTGCCGACGCGCGCGGTGCCCTGCTGCAACTGGGCGGCATTGACGACGTGCAGATCGAGTTGACCCAGGCGCAGCCGCAGGCTTCATCCCATGCCGGTGCGCCGATTGGGGCCGCAGGCCATGGCGGCGGTGGCCCTGAGCGTCAGGCCATTCCGGGTGTCAAGCAGGTGATCGCCGTGAGCAGCGGCAAAGGGGGTGTGGGCAAGAGCACCGTGGCGGTGAACCTGGCCTGCGCTTTGGCCAAGAGCGGCCTCAGGGTTGGCTTGCTCGATGCGGATATTTATGGACCCAATGCCCCGACGATGTTGGGGGTGGCCGACCAGACCCCCCAGGTGCGGGGCAGCGGCAATGAGCAGGTGTTGACCCCGATCGAGAGCTGCGGCATCGCCATGGTCTCGATGGGCTTGCTGATCGATGCCCATCAGCCCGTGATCTGGCGCGGTCCGATGCTCAACGGCATCATTCGCCAGTTCCTCTACCAAGTGGAGTGGGGCGAGCGGGATGTGCTCGTGGTTGACCTACCGCCGGGCACCGGCGATGCCCAGCTCAGCCTGGCCCAAGCGGTCCCCATGGCTGGCGTGATCATCGTGACGACGCCCCAGATGGTCTCCCTGCAGGACGCCCGGCGCGGCTTGGCGATGTTCCAGCAGCTCGGTGTTCCCGTGCTGGGTGTCGTGGAGAACATGACGGCCTTCATCCCGCCGGATGCACCCGAGAAGCGCTACGAGCTCTTCGGCTCCGGTGGTGGCCAATGCCTTGCTGAGGAGAGCGGCGTGCCCCTGTTGGCCCAGCTCCCGATGGAATTGGCGGTGGTGCAAGGCGGAGATGGGGGACGTCCGGTGACCGTGAGTGCACCGGAGTCGGCCACGGCCGCCGCCTTTGCCGCGCTGGCTGCCCGTCTCCCGGTCACCGCCCGCTGATGGCGCTCTCAGGCTTCTGGGATCGCCGCCGCGGAGGCCTGCTCTTCAAACGGGATGGACGCCGGCGCCGCTTGTTTGCGGGTGTCGACAAGATCCTGTGGTGGATCCCCCTGGCGATGATTTTCGTCGCGGGCTTCCTGATCGCCAGTACGCAGCGCCAAGCCGGTTATGCCGACTGGTACCAGCACTGGGTGACGGCCGCCGTTGGCTTGGTCATCGCCCTGCTGCTCGCCAAGGTTCCGGTGGAGCGCATCACCCGTTGGACCTGGCCGATCTATGGCGGCATGGTTGCCAGCTTGATCGCGGTGCGCCTGATTGGTGTGAGTGCCTTGGGTGCCCAGAGCTGGATCAACATCGCTGGCTTCAATGTCCAGCCCTCTGAATTCGCCAAGATCGCCGCGATCTTGCTGTTGGCCCAGGTCCTCGCCCGCCATCCCGTTGAGCGCCCCGTGGACCTGGTGCGTCCGGTAGCGACCATCAGTATTCCCTGGTTCCTGGTCTTGATCCAGCCCGACCTGGGCACCTCCTTGGTGTTCGGCGCGGTCCTGCTCGTGATGATGTTCTGGTCGGGGATGCCCGGGGCCTGGGTGGTCCTGTTGATCTCTCCGGTGGTGACGTCGGTTTTGGCTGGGGTGTTCCCCTGGTTGCTGCTGCTCTGGATTCCGGCCATGGCCCTGATCGCGGTGCGCTCGCTGCCCTGGAAGCGCCTGGCTCCCCTCGCGGTGCTGGCCATCCAGGGTCTGTTTGCGGTGGGCACCCCCTGGCTCTGGAACAACTTTCTCCAGCCCCACCAACGGGACCGTCTGACCCTGTTCCTGGATCCCAATAAGGACCCCCTGGGGGGTGGCTATCACCTGCTGCAGAGCACCGTCGGTATTGGCTCAGGCGGTTGGTTCGGCACGGGTTTGCTGCAGGGCCATCTGACCTTGCTGCGGTTCATCCCTGAGCAGCACACGGACTTCATCTTCAGTGCCCTGGGAGAAGAAACCGGATTCCTGGGCTCCGCGCTGGTGGTGCTCGGCTTTGTCGCCTGGATCTGGCGTTTGCTGAAGATCGCCGGCGAGGCGCGCACGGATGTGGAGTCCCTGGTGGTGATCGGCGTGGGGGCGATGGTGATGTTTCAGGTGGTGGTCAACATCAACATGACCATCGGCTTGGGGCCGATCACGGGGATTCCTTTGCCCTGGCTGAGTTACGGCCGCTCGGCGATGTTGGTCAATTTCATCGGCCTCGGGCTGTGTGCGTCGGTGGCCCGGGGCACACAGCAACCGACTAAGAAACGCCGCTGATGGGGGCGCTGGGCTGCAGTTTTGAAGCGCTGCGGCGGCAGTTGGCTCATCAGATGCCAGCCGGTCGCTGCGATGAAGACAGCGTGCGGCGGCAGTGGTGGGCGGCTTTGGCCACCCTGCAGGAGGACTTTCTCTTGCCCCTCGGCACG